>JADFYF010000021.1 GCA_015233165.1 Candidatus Omnitrophota bacterium | reverse complement strand
GGCGGCCGTATCGGTTGCACCGATTGTTCTATTGAAGAATTATGATCAGATGGGACGTTTGGCAGACTTTGCGGCGGATCTTGGTGTTGATCGGATGAAGGTGCGACGACTGAAGATGGAGAGTTATGGACAGGTGTATGAATTATTACCTGGGCAGGAGAGAATCGCTTTGACAACTCTTCGTCGGAAAAGAAAACAGTATGAAGGAACATCGTTTGAAGTTTATGTGCGATGGGATGATTTTTATCGAGGCTATGAATTCCTAGCCAACGAGACGGCGAGTGTTTGTTGGCAGGGGATGCGTAAGTTGCTGATCAATCCCGTCGGAGTTGCCCTGCCTTGTGTGTATACGGTCTTTCCCGGTTATGAAATGTCTAAGGATCAAGACTTTCGTTTAGGATGTCTTTATGACCATACCTCGTTTGAGGATTTCTGGAAGAGTACCCGGGATAAACATTTTGCCGTGAAGCCTGATTCTTGTGGCCAGAGTTCTTTTCTGGTCGATCGTCTTTGTAATAAGACAGTTGAAAAACTCTTTGATGATCAACGTTGGGGTGTGCGTTTTGAAGATCAGCCATTTTTTGATCCCAGGGGGGAGTTTTGGTTTCAGGTGTTTGAGCAATGGGATGATTTGACCGTCGGTGGGAGCATTGTCTGGGAACCATCAAAGATCGCCTGGCGTGATCTAACTTCTGATAGGGCACCTCCCCCAGGGCAGTATTTGGCTCAAATTAATCCTGCGATCGAGGCGCCACGCCCGAGTGTTCCAGCCAATATCCCTCAGAAGTTTAAAGATTGTCCTCTGTGTTATCAAAATACCTACCGTTCCTCTGATCCTATACGAATCGCTGATCTTGAGACATTGTTTGGAGTCCCTTTTTATCTGTACTGCTCGGAGCGACCGCTTTTTGATAAAAATATGATGGTTGTTCATAAGGAGCATAAGGAAGGGGTGTCCCTTGAGGCGATGCGTTCGCTCATTTCGATATTTAATACTTATTTTCCAGGGATGCGGGGTAACTTTGGTGCCGGGCGTTATGCGGAACATCAGCATATTCAGGTCTATAACTACAGGTATCCGATAGAGGATCATCGACGGGAGTGGATTATTAATACTCCTGAGATTAAGATCGGGATTTTGCAGGAGTATCTTCCTTTTGTCTATTATGTTGTCGAATCTAAGGATGACCGTCTATTGGCGGATGCGTCGTACTGGCTGCTTAAGGAATGTGAGAATAATGCGTTACTTCCTGCGCCGGTTTTTGCCCCCCATCAAGTTTATTTTTTGCCTCAAACGGCAACCATTCTTCCTGATCACTATCCGGATTTTTTAAATGCGTTTAAACATGATGGCGCCCGGCTGACAGGGCGTGCGCGTAAGATTGGTCCATCTGAGAGGGCTGGGGTCTTTCTTTGTCGTAAAGGTCAGGACATGTTTTTGAAGATCGATCGTGCTCTATTTCAAAGAATCATGCACGAGACAGGATTGCTGGCGGATGATTCTAGAACGACAAGTTTACGTCGAGCGATTCAGGAAAGGTTTAATACAGTCAGAGGGGGCTCTGTTGCTTCGCTTGTTTCGTTATCGGATGTACAGGCTAGGGAGGCTTCCTTAGTCGGAGGTAAGGGAAAGAATTGTCATGAGCTCTTGGCGTTGAATTGCGGGATTGAGGGGTATGCGTTGACGGCTAAAGTTTTTGAACAATATGTTTTAGCGGATGGGGATGTGTCGAGTCTGCTTAAGACGCTAGAGGAGTTGTTTAAAGAATTCAAGACGGCTGTTTCTGCTAGACAGTCCTTCATTGTTGAAGAGGTGAAAACTTTAGCGAGATCTTTAAAACAGAGGGTCGCCCAGGTGACAATACCTGTATCGATTAAGGTCGACCTGGAACGGATCTTTCTTGAATTAGGCTGTGATGTTTCGGTGAGAAGTTCGGCAACCATTGTTGAGGATAGTCGTGACTTTTCTTTTGCAGGCTGTGCGGAAAGTTTTTTACATCAAATAACTCCTGAAGCGATGTTGCAATCGGTGAATAGGGTATGGCAAAGTCTTTATGAAGCCGATGCGGTTTTATACTGTCTTTTTAGCGGGGTTTCTTTGTCCAGACTTACGATGCCCGTTATCATTCAACGTATGATTAACGGACAGGCTTCGGGAGTTGTTCACACCTGGGATGTTCGGGGTAACAGGCCGGCGATTCGTGTGACGGCCAATAGTGGGCTTGGGATTTCCGTTGTTCAGGGGAATACGTTGGCGGATAGCTGGCTGCTTAGCCCGGATGCCAAATTTATTCTTGAACGGCTAGTTGCCAACAAAACAGAAATGGTGGTGAGCCAGCCGCAGGGCGGAACCAAGGTCATGGTATCAGACGAGGGGGCTATTTCACTCAACGACGAGCAGGTGTTAGCTGTTGCCCGGATTGTTCGAAGGATACAAGGGCATTATCGGATGAAACATGCCGTCAAACATATTGATGTGGAATTCGTGATTGATCCTACGAGCGGGCAGCCTTTAATCACACAGGTTCGTCCATTGATGACCCGGGAACATCTTGTCACGTCTGTTGTCCGCAGTGTGAAGGAGGATGTGGCGTCGAACGTTTCTGTTATTGAGTTAGAGGGGATTACAGCGAACAAAGGAGCTGTCTCTGGAGTATTGCAAGTGATCAGAGATTCGGAAGGTTTTGACCAGGTCCGTGAAGGCGCGATCGTTGTAACGACCTTTACTGGTAAGGGTTGGAATGATGCCTTTGGGAAAATTAGAGGGGTTATTACAGAAACAGGTAATGATACTTCCCATGCGGCCATCATTACGCGTGAGCCCTGGTGCAATATTCCGTCGCTCGTTGGTTCTAGGGAAGCGATCGATCGTCTTAAACATTGGGATGGACGAGAGGTTACTTTTGACGCCGGGTTAAAGGTGGGGGGTGAGGGGGTTTTGCCGATTGAAGAAAGGACGATGGATAGGTCCATCTGGCAGGAAGCAGAACAAAAAGAGAAAGATAGGTCTGTTGCGCCGCCTTTCTTGTGGGATCGATTAAAGTCGCTCCAAAATGCGATGGTGGATTCAAAAGGGCTTTGGTTTGGAAGGCCACGAATTGCGTATGGATATTTTCAGTTGGATTATTACGACCGCGCCTTTGCCTTGGCAGCGTTGATCCATCAAAGATTCTCGTGGCCTAGAGGATCTTTTGAAGGGGAGATGCCTCTTGAAGTCAAAGAAACACAACGCAAGATTAAGGATCGTATTCTTTATGCAAAGATAGAGCCAGAGGAGAAGGAAGACGGGGTGGCCAGTTTTATGCGGTCTTTGACACTGGAAGGTTTTGAGTTTCTTGTTAAAGTTCGACGGGAGTTCTTTGAACAGCTGAGTGGTCGCTTGACAAGTCTTAGAAAGATCAATGCGGATAATTGTAAAGAGGTCTGTGATCTTTTGGCAGAAATGTTGTCGTGGACAACGATAGTCTTTGGAATGGAAGAAGTTTTTGAGGAGAAATTTTCCGGCCCTGAGCTTGGGTGTTTTTCTGATCAGGTGGGAGGTTTTAATCCCCGCCAGTTGATCAAGGAACGCTCCCTGGCGTTGACCTCATCGACGGTACATCCGTTATCTGCAGAAAAGCAATTTCTCTTAAGTGTCCTTGCAGCAATCCTTAACTCAGATTCCCTTTTGAGAACGTTTTCGATCCAGAATGATTTGGGCAGTGTGGTCAGTCGTTGTCCTGATATTGCCAGGCGTTTAAAAGACCTATCGGAGGGTTACCGTTTAGGCAGGGATGAAGATCTAAGGAACATTTCGAGTGAAGAGGGTTTCTTTAGTCTGGTGGTCCAGCAATATCTGAAACGTGACATGTCATTGGAGGAGTTGTCGGCTCATGTGCAGAATTATGGCGGTCAGGGCCAAACCTCTCATGAAGTATCCGAAGACCTAAATATTCTCGTGACCTCCTATGCTCAAAGTCATGGCATGCCTTTGTCAGAGGTATGGCAGGGGGTGTCCGCCTATCTTCAAAGAAAGAAAACATTGTGTGAGCAGATGGACGATATTTTACGAACCTATCCGAGGCTCAGACGAATTGCAGCCGTAGCCCGTGAGAATGAACTCATGCGTAATGATATGCACGATAGGATTGTTCGTGTTCAAAAAGTGGTTGCTCGGGCCATGCTAGAGAAAGCCAGAGATAATCCGTCGCTATTAACCAAGGCAGAAGATGTTTTTGATTTAACTGGTGCAGAGTTTTATGCGCTATGTCGAGAGAAAGCTTCTGATGCTAAGGGCGGGAATGTCTCTGCTGTATTAGCTTCCATGGTTCTGATTGGGCCTCAGCAGTCCAGCCTTGCGAAGGTATTCCTAAGCCTGGGGATTATGCTCATTTCGTTTGTAGTCATTAAATATCTGATGGATCACGCCCCACCGACAGGCAAAAGAAAAACCGCGACCAGTGTTTTGGAAACAATAGTCGCGGCGAAAAGAGAGTTGTTATTGTTTGGTAGTAGAGTGCTTCGAGTTGTTGGAATTACTAATGGAGTTAAGAAGCATGATAATCAGGACAAAAGCAATGATACCTCCATAGAACCAGTACAATCCAGTCATAACGAGCCTCCTTTATTATTTGTTGACGACAATAGTAATATACCCATCCAGAAACATAACGCAAGACAAATGAAGCTCATTAAGAAAATACCAGGCTCAAAGGTGTGCGCCACCACTTGGCCGAAGCCAAAAGTGGCAGCCCCCAGATTGCCAAGATTAAATAATGCTTTGGACATTTCTTTTTTTTGGTCTTGGTTAAAATGTAAATTTGACCACATACAAAATCCTTTCACAAGTTTAGCCGGGGATGAGCAAGGGTTGGTGTTGGCGAATCAGGGAATCGGGGGAGGATTCCAGTTGGGGAATAGGAATTTATCACCAGAGGGAAGATTTGTCAATTTTCAGGTCGGCAAGGAGGCTAACGAGTCTTCTGTGAACGAAGACAAAGCCGCTAATGTTTTTGGTGCAGGACAGTATTTGGAGCAGCATCCGCTGGTTGTTGAGGGGCGCATTGTCAGAACGATTGATTATAACGATGTCACCAGAAGGAAGGATGATCTGGTGGCGTACGTCAAAGCGCTTGGTGTCTTGAGGGTTTATTTTGATTTAGATCTGACGGTCTTTCGCTCTAAAGGTTATTTGTCATCGAGCGCGTGGTTTGAGAATGTATTTAAGATTTATGGTAAGGAACAAACCTTCCTGTGGTGGGGGAATCAGGGCCATGAGGCCAGACAAATCACCAATAGTTTCTTCTACCGGTTGATGGACGAGAATCTTCCGATCCTGATTGCGAGGCTGCGCAGAGAGGAGACCAAGGTGATTGGTCTGACGGCGCGTGATCATGGTCATGATAAGGTTCGAACAGAGAAAATATTGGAACACTTCGGTATTGTCATGGATGACATTATTTTTGCGTCAGGTTCAGATAAGAAGGGGCAGGTCTTTGATGAGTATGAAGGTAAGAATGGTTGTGCGTCGTCGCTGTTTATCGAAGATGCCTTCAACAATCTGGTTCAGGTTTTGACGGGACGTGCTCATGTCAGGGGCCTCTACTACAAGCCTAAAAGCGCCAGTGAGGAAGATGGTTTAAGTGACCAGGATTATATGAACAAGGGGATCTCTGTTATCGACGATAACCCCAAGCATGCTTTTGAATATTTTTACAATGCCGCAGTTATCTTGCTTGAGTTGCGTAATATGAGACGTGACGAGACAACACCGTACTTTACCGACATTCATCGGTATCTATTACAGTTAAGAGATCCCAAGCCTGCCGGGTACAATAACCTTCTAACCATCGTCGAGGTGGCTATAAAAGGCAGGTCGTTTCTTTTTCAAGATGAAGCAGGGCGCTTGGAGAGGGAAAAAAGAATTCAGGAACGGAACAACCGTGTACAACAGAATAAAGAAGGCCTGGCCACGCTATTTGCCGTATTATCCGCCGTGTTTATGGGATGGGGAATTTCGTTGTGCGCCAGGGCTAAGGATTATATTGATTTAGGAAGTTTTAGCGCAAGCTTTGGATTCTCTGCCGCGTTCGCCTTGCTGGTCGCTGGTTGGGTCGGGCTATTTCCTTTGTCGGAAACAAAGAGTTATAGCGCAAAAAAGATATGGGATAAACTACCAACGGATAGCCGGAAGTTCATGGTTTTTATCCCTCTTTGTAATGCGCTTTCCAATTGGGCTTGGTTTTCCATGTTTGCTGTGACCGGGGTCATCAACTCGTCGCTGCTTATGGCCCTCAGTGTCATTTTCAATTGGGTGTTATCGTATTTCATCCTAAAAGAGGTGGTGAGCCCTTTTAAGCGAGAAGGTTTAAAGAAATGGCTTTGCTTTGCTCCAATCCTCTTAGGCGCGGGACTTGTGAATTATCATATTTTTCAGACGGCACCTCCTGATATTTCATCAGCGAGGATTTTTGCGGCTGTATTCGTTTTTCCGTTTCTGGTCAATGTATTCGCGTCGCTGCGCACTGTGTCCTTTCGAAGAGTCAGCCGGGATTATTTAAGAGCCAATCCTGCCGATGACAAGGGGGTCTGTCTAGGTCTGGTCATGACAATGTTTTCCTATTTCTTCGCCGGATTAGTTACGCTGCCATTTGTTGGTTTAAGCTTTTTATTGTCAGGTGTTCCTGTATCGACGTCGCTGCCGTTTTGGAATATCCATTACGTGTTTTTATTGCTGTGCGTCAGTCTCGCCTACGGCCTGACGCATACCTTGCGCAATATCTCGCTAGCGAGCGGATTTGAGGCAAGCAGAATGGCGCTCGTTGATCGCCTAAGCACCATCTCCGCCGCCTTTTTCTCTTGGGAATGTCCGGATCCTAAGCAGGTTGTGGCCTTTGGACTTAGCATCCTTGGGGTTTGCGGTGTGGTCAAGTCGACAGAGAATCAAAAAGAATCCGAAAAGAAAGTTGAGCTGAAAAGAGATTCTTTAAAAGCAGCCTTATTTCATCTTACAACTGTCCTAAGAATCCTGGGTTGGGGAGGCATCGTCGGTTGCGCAGGGTATTTCCTTGTGAGTCACGGGGATCGTCTTAAAGATATTGTGGTTATGGCGATGCCTGTTGCCATGGAATCTTGGGCCTTGTGCGCCTTGATTTATTGTGTCAGTCATTATAAGGATCAATATTATCGTCAGATGATAACGACTCTCATAGGAGTGGCTTTGATTTTCTCGGTGTTTCGTTTATACCAGGGAGATTTCATTGATATTCAAAAGAAATTTATCGCTGTTATCGCCTGCATTGGGATTTATTTTATCAGTGATACCTTAGGGATTCTTTTTTCAAAGATGGTTTTTCCAAAACTTAAACAGGAGAGTTTCTGGGCCAAGGCAGCCTATACGCTGCGATGGACTGTTCTGGGGGCTATTATTGGCGGTTATTATTTAAATTTTATTTACATTCCTTTTCTTGCTCGGAATTTCACGACGACGGCAGATCGCGTTACGGGTTCTTGGGGGATTTTGGGATGGGTAACTAATTTTCCGTTGGAAGTCTTGATGGGGGTTGTTTTCGCTGAACGTTTAAATATTCGAGGACACTTAAGAGAATCTTTTAAAAGCGCCCTTAAAACCCTCCCTTTTGTCTTTTTATTTTATTTCCCGGCGGCATGGTTGGCTTGGTCTATCACACAAGAAGCTGTAGGGATTGTCCTGTTTTTAGCGGGTCTTAATACCCTTTGGATGGCCATCTTTCAGAAGATTATTGAATGCAATTTTCAACAGACTATTCAGCCGGAGGATCTAAGCGGTGTTTTAGACAACAGGTCCAGAACAATCATTGAAACCAGACGCAACCAGTCAAAACCGATGGAAGAAATCAGGATAAGTGAGCATCAGCTTTTACCGATGGAACGATTAAAAGAACGTATGTCGTCGATGAAGTCCAGAGGTAATGATTTGGTTCTTCTGTCCTTGGTGGTGTCTATGCCGGATACCGCTGAATATACGGGAAGGGTGGATTACCGTTTAATTATCGCTGAAGCAAACACAATCCACCAAGATATTGAACTGCTATGGCGAGGGCCCGTCATGCCGTCGCATTATGACCAATATGTGTTGATTCTTGATTTTTCGTTATTTAGACAGGTGCGCATTGGAGCAAGGACAATCGATGTGATTCATCTGGCCAATCTTTCGGTGACACCCTCCTTGCAAGGGGGAGGTATTGGAAAGGGAATGATCAACGCTCGACATGAATTGCTGAAAAAATATTTTAAAGGGCATGTGGTATCAACGGTCAGTCTTCAAGAAAAAGGGATTATTGTTAAGCGTGTTCAAGAACTTTATCAAGCGCAGAATCCTTCGGATCAAGAGGATTGGAGATACCGTTTAATGAGAATTACCGAGGAAGGTGAGTATCAATATCCACCTATCAATCGAGCCTGGGTTGGGAGAATTCCGGATAACAGTACTTCGGGGATTCTTTATTAGCGGTATTGATTGTTTCTGGGACGGCTCGCAGCCCTTGTTTGTTACCAGTATCGATCAACTGAGATGCGAGTCGAAGGGATGGCATGGTTACAATTTATGAGGAGTTCTTTATGTTTGTAAAACGTTTTTTTAGCCATTCTTTTCTAACGGGACTGGTCTGTGTTGTTATTTCTTTAACGGGTTGTAACAACCATGGGCATAGGGAGGATCGGGTTGTTTTTGACCGATCCGTGGAGATTATCGGGGACAAGATTTTTGTTCAAGGACAGCCGTTTTTGATTAAGGCCGTGGGTTATGCTGGATGGCGTCCTGGGCAAATGCCAGGAGTAGATAAGGTTGATCTTTCTCTTGTGAAAGAAGATTTTCGTCGGATTAAGGAAGCGGGTTTTAATACGATTAGAACCTGGGATGCCTTATCACCTGAAGAATTGGATCTTTCGGTGAAGTATGGGCTTTGGGTTATTCAGGGGATTTGGTTGGACCCTTCCCATGATTGGCAGGACAAGGTGTTTTGTGCACAGGCTATACGATACGTTCAACGCGTGGCTCAGTGGTCAAAGCCCTATCCCAACATATTGATGTATATGGTGATGACTGAACCAACTCAGAGTAGCATTCTTTATCGAGGAAGTAAGAATACGGAGGGTTTTCTTTTAAAATTAAAGACAATACTTCAGCAGGTAGACCATGCGCCGGTATCCATGGATAGTTGGCTTCCTATAGCCTTTATGGATCATTCTTTTTTGGATGTCATCACGTTTAACACGTTTTCATTTGTACCAGAGTCTATTAACAAAGCGATTGGTTATGGGAATTATGTGGTTTGGTTAAAAAGAAATGTCGCTCAAAATAAGCCATTTTTTATCGGGGAAACAGGGGGATATTCTGTTTCCCAAACAAGAAAAAATGATTTTGGTTTTGGAGGGAATACCCAGGAACAGCAGTCATCCGGTGACAGAAGAAGCGTCTTGGAGGCTTTAAAGGCAGGGGCCTGTGGGACGAGTGTGGTTTCATGGATTGATACCTGGCATTATCCGGATGATCCAAGGGTTCATGGGAAGGATCCCTGGGAATGGGATGGGCTGCTGGACGTTTCTTTAGAGAACAAGATGGGTTCACCACGAAAAGTTTATCAAGATATTAAACATATGAATCAGTCTTTAAAAGAGTTTCCGTTGACTTGTTCTTTGGCAAAGCCGTTTCAATTGGAACTATCCTTTGTAGGGGGGAATCAGAAAGGCATGCTTAAAGGATGGGTGAAGGTCAGGGGGAAAGGATTGTCGATGCAAAAGATACGCGTGGGGATTTTGTTTCCTAATCAATGGCAGGAGGAGTTTGCAAAACTCGTTACTGATGATCAGGGGCGATTTATCGTTAATAGTTCTGTTCATTCCAGAGAAGATCAGTGGGCGGTGGTGGCGGTAGGTTTTGAAAAAGACAGAAATGAGTTTGCTCAGATAGGGTTTGTGTCCGTGGTCGGTGAATCGGCCTTTAAAGAGGAGGGCTTCTATGTGTTTCATGATAGCAATGATCCTCGGAATCATTTTTATCCAACCGGTTGGATTGGGGATGTTAATAGCATTCAATTAAATTCTTCATGGGCGAATGGGCGAATGGCATCCACCTGTTTGCGGATTGAATATCATCCGATCCCAGGTGCCAGGGATCATTGGGCGGGAATATATTGGCAAAATCCCGCGTATAACTGGAAGTCGCCTAACGGAGCGTATGATCTTCGTCCGTATAAGAGGCTTGTCTTTTGGGCTCGAGGAGAAAAAGGCGGGGAACAGATTTCTTCTGTGGGAGTTGGTGGAGAAAAACCCAACAGTTTTTTGTTAAGAGAAGGGGGGATCACCTTGACAAAGGATTGGCAAAGATACGAGATTGATCTCGCAGGACGGGATCTATCTTCGGTGATTCATGCGTTTCAATTAACGGTAACGGGGATTGAAGATCCTCAAGGATGTACGTTTTACCTGGACGATATTTATTTTAATTAGGGGAGTTATTATGGGAGAAACTATGGACAACGAACGCAGAAGGCTGCCACGTTGGGGGGTTCGAAGGCCGGCCATGGTCAGGCTTAATGAGGAGTGGTATTTTAATAATTGTTACGTCGATGATATGAATCTCAAAGGGATGAGGATTATTTTGTCGCAAGCGTTGTCCCAGGAACAGGCGGCCAAGATGGCGATATCCTTTGGGGAGATGTCTTTTGAAGTTGAAGTCCTGGTTCCTTGGGTTAAGGAATCACAGGGACGATACATTCATGGCGTCACGTTTAGCCGGATCAAGGATGCGGATAAGGATAGAATTTATCAGTATATTTTCAACAACTGTTTTGACCAACTCAAAGACCAATGGTGGCCAAAGAAAGAGGGTGCGCAATGATTCAACAGATTTGTTTGAGCCGAAATAAGACGCAGTATGAAGTTAATTTAGATCAGCCTATTGAATTGGTTATCAAAGTGGAAGACTACGCGAGATTCAAGGATATTATTAAGCTGCTCTTTGATAAGGATTCGATTAAGAGGATAAAGAAGGTGAAGTCCGCGTTAATTTAATCTTTGAATGCTTACGCGCTTTATTTCTTCGGTAGTCTCCATATATAGCAAGCAAGGCAATGGACACAGGAACAGCAGTAAAAGCGACTATAACTAATTCAGTAGATATTCTCATATTGATTTCCTTTCATCAGTTAGAAGTACTATAGCAAGCGTGAAACATGTTGTAAAACAAAAGAAGCCAAAAACAAATGTTCCTAGGGATAACATTCCAAAAACAGCCTGATTAACAATCACTGCCCCGCCAATAATATTTCCAAAATTAAAAAGGGCTTTACTAAGCTCCAACTTCTGATTGGAATTAAGACGAACATTGAACATAAAAAGTCTCTTAGGTTTTATGGGGAGGTTTAAATTGTGGTTTTAATAGAAGCAATGGGGAATTGCTTAAGGGTAATTCTAGATTCTTAGAAACTGTTTGTCCAGAAAACTTTCTTTGAGCTCGACTACCGTCGGGCGTCCGTGGGGACAGGTGAAGGGGTCTTTACAGGCCAGGAGTTGATTGCGTTGATAGGCGGCCTGAGAGACATCTAAGCGATCGCCGCTGACGATGGAGGCTTTACAGGCGCGTCTGGCAATGGTGGTGCGATCACAGCGGGCGATGTCATCTCCCGACAATAAAACCCGAAGGGCATTTTCAATATTCTTCAGAAGGATAGGTTGAGTTTGAATGGCAATGGTATCGTCATCAAAAGCCGTCGTCTCAATCCCTACCGTTTTAAGTTGTTGGGCAGATTCTTCCCAGGCAATGTGTTCGGCCGGTGTCAGTTTCAAAAGGATGGGGGTCAGGAGGTGTTGAATTTCAATAGTTCCTGCGTTGATTTGATTCTCAAACTTCTCAAACATAATGCGTTCCTGAGCCGCATGCTGATCGACGAGAAACATCGACTGGTCAGTTTCAAAGATCAAGTATTTATGAATGAAGCTGCCGATGTAGCGGGCGCGGGCGAATTTGTCCTGCATATTATCGGCGTTCTTAAAGAGACTGGTTTCACTGGTCTGCCAATGGCTAGACCTGCCCAAGGCGGGTCTAGTGTCAAAGTTGTCACCAATTGTGTGGCCTCCTAATTTCTCTGTCGGTAGAAAGTGGCTTTCTATCGAGGATTCGCTGTTGGGAGACGACATTGGATTAAACACAATCTGTTCTGGGCTGGTGATGGAATTGGTCGGCCATGCGCCTGGAGCAGAGCGTTGATGCATAGGAGCGGCTTTGTCCTCATCAGCGCTAAGTGTCTTTGCTTGTCCCTGCTGCATCAAGGTATATTCCGTCAGATGACGGACAAAGGAAACTAGTCGCGCTTCCTGACGGATACGCACTTCGCGTTTGGTGGGATGAATGTTCACATCCACCTCAGAGGGATCAATCTGAATGTCCAACAGGAAGGCTGGATACACTCCCGGGGGCAGAATCAGACGGTAGATATCGTTTAAGTTGAAACTTAAATTTTTGCTTTCCACCGGACGATTATTGACAAAGATAAATTGCAAATCCCGTCGGGGACGCTGTACATTGATATTACTTAAGACCATCCGTACCCGGCTATTGAGTTCCACAAATTCCTGGGTGGTTTCGATAAAATCTTTACTTTCCAGATTCAATGCATCGGCTATACGGTCAATGGCAGAGAACGCAGGTTTTAAGTCGATTAGGGAACGTTCGCCATGGGTTAGGACAAAACGTTTTTGAGGATAAAGAAGGGCGTAGGGCAGAAACACGTTGACGATCTGCTGCATCTCCGCTGTCGTGCTCTTAAGAAATTTTCGACGGGCAGGGGTGTTGTAAAACAGTTGGGTAATCTTGATTTCTGTTCCCTGAGCGGATAATGCGGTGGGTTTTAGATCCAGACGTTTGCCACCCTGCAGATGAATTTCCCAGGCACTATTGTCATTCCCGAATGTCTTAATCGGGGATCCAGACTTCTGGATTCCCGCTTTCGCGGGAATGACAGGAGTTTTGGATCGTAAAATAATATCTGATACAGCAGCGACGGAATATAAGGCCTCTCCACGAAACCCCATGGAGGCTAGTTTTTCTAGGTCTTCCATATTGGAAATCTTGCTGGTGGCATGACGCTGGAAGATCTGTTCCAGATCATCCTTGGCAATACCACAGCCATCGTCCTTGATGTGAATGAGTTCCTTACCCGCATCCTTGATGTGAACTTCAATGTTGGTTGATCCCGCATCGAGGGAATTCTCCACCAATTCTTTAATCACCGAAGCGGGACGTTCAACCACCTCACCGGCAGCAATTTTGGCGATCACATCAGGGGCGAGGACTAGGACGGGCATAAGATTCCTTGTATTAATATTGTAGGGGCAGGTTCTAAACCTGCCCTAATTAGGGTGGGTTTGGAACCCACCCCTACGGTAGTTTATTTTTAATTTCGTTTAATATTTTTAACGCTTCTAAAGGCGTGATATTGTTCACATCGACCGCTTCTAGCATTGAACGCAATTCTTCCAATTCAGGATGCGATGTCGGTGTGAATAAGTCGATTTGTTTTTCGTGACGTTTGATAGGCGTAGTGGCGCCTAGTTCCAATTCGCTTAAGATTTCCTTGGATCTTCTGATCACACCTTCAGGAATACCGGCGAGCTTGGCGACATAAATTCCGTAGGAATCATCGCAACCTCCGGGGGTGATCTTGTGCATGAAGATAATTTGATCCTTCCATTCTTTGACGGCAACGTTGTAATTCTTAAGGCCACTGAAGCGTTCACTAAGGGCTATCAACTCATGAAAATGGGTGGCAAAGAGCGTGCGGGTCTTTTGTTTCTGCAAATGTTCCGCCAGGGCCCAGGCTAAGGACAGACCATCGGAGGTGGACGTTCCGCGTCCGATTTCATCGAGGATCACCAGGGATCGCTCGGTTAGATTATTAAGAATGTCGGCCGCCTCCGTCATCTCCACCATGAACGTACTTTGATTCTTGGAAATATCGTCGTGAGCCCCGATGCGGGTGAAGATTTTATCGACCAGACCAATAGAAGCAGAACTCGCCGGAATAGGAGCGCCCATCTGCGCCATCAGAACCAAGATGGCGGTCTGACGAATATAGGTACTTTTACCAGCCATGTTGGGTCCGGTTAAGATAATCAGATGCTGTTCCTTGTTATCTAGGAGCGTATCATTGGCAATGAAGTTCTCCGCCACTGTCTTCTCCACCACCGGATGACGGCCATCCTTGATATCTAAAAGTAAGCTGTCATTGACGTCTGCAAAAATATAGTTGGGCCGTTGACTTAAGGCGTTTAAAGACAAGAGACAATCCAAATGAGCAATTTGGGAGGCATAGGTATGAATAGCGCTGACATCCTCCAGGATGGCTTTTTCAATCTGTAAAAGAATTCTTTTTTCAATGGCCAGAATCTTATTTTGAGCGGTGAGGAATTTTTCTTCGTATTCTTTGAGTTCAGGAGTGATATATCGCTCCCCATTAGCCAGGGTTTGTTTGCGGATATAGGAAGCAGGGGCAGATTTTTGATGCGTCTTGGAGATTTCAATATAGTAGCCAAAGACATTGTTGAAGCCCACCTTCAGCGAGTTGATGCCGGAACGTTTGATTTCTTCTGCCTGATAATTCGCCAGCCAGGCGCGGCCATTATCCTGAAGACCTCTCAGTTCATCTAATTCAGGGTCAATTCCGGTGTTGATGATCTTGCCTTCAGGCTTAGCTAAGGGGACTTCGGGATTGATGGTTTTGGTTAGAAGTTCCCGTAAGGCTGTTAGATCATGAATGTTTAAAAGGGGATGAGACAAGGAGCTGATTGTTTCGGCAATGAGGGGGCTTCGTAATAATCCGTTTCGAAGAGCCAGAATATCCTTAATACTAAAACAACCGCAGCTTATCCTAGAAAGAGCTTTCTCTAAATCGGGCATATTTTGAAGACATTCACGTAACTTATTTGATGCCTTATGGTTTTGATTCAAAAGAAGAACAGCTTCCTGACGTTCTTGGATGGAAGAGACGTTTTTAAGGGGATGAAACAACCAAAAGCGAAAGAGCCTGTGTCCCATGGATGTTTGGGTTAAATCCAGCGCCTTGAGGACCTCTTCGAGTTCCAGTCCGTAGTGAGCTGCAGGGGAGATAAAGACATAGTCATCGGTGGTGTAAAGTGCCATGCGATTCAGGTGTTTCAAAGGAGTTTTATTGGCCGCCTGCAGATAATTCAAAAGAGCTCCGGATGAGGCCACCGCCAGCTGTTTGCCATCAAAGCCAAAGCCGTTAAGATTCAGGACGCCAAAATGGGTACAGAGATTCTTGAAGGCGGCATCGTAATGAAAATGCCAATCATCTAGGGGGCTTAAGGCGATATTTCTGAGTTTTAAAATCGGGTGATTAAATAAAAATTGAATGTCTTCGTGTTGAGACAAGGGATAAACGCATTCATAAATCGGTAGTCTGGCCATCATTTCAATGGCGGCCTTGGTGTTGGGAAATTCATTGGAGAAAATGACGCCACCTGCGGTGTTGCAAAAAGCAAAACCTCCGCCGGAGGCGGATCCGCCTTTGGCGGAAACGCCATTCTTGTTTATATAGAGAGAAAGCAGATAACGCGCCTGTGTTTCTTCATCCAGATAGGTCCCCGCAGAGATGACACGAATCACATCACGTTTCACGATGCCCTTGGCCACAGCCACATCTTCGACCTGTTCACAGATCGCCACTTTTTGTCCAGCTTTAATCAATTTGGCAATATATCCGTCGGAAGAATGATAAGGAATGCCGCACATGGGAATTTTTCCGCTGGCATCCTGACCGCGGGACGTCAGAACAAGATCTAAAATGGAAGAGGCGTGCTTGGCATCATCAAAAAACATTTCATAAAAATCTCCCAAACGAAAAAACAAAATCGCATCTTTGTGGCGTGATTTAATGTCATGATACTGTTTGAGCATGGGAGTGGAATGTTCCATAAGATGGGGTACTTTATAGCATAAATTTTAGAAATTGTTAATAGTAAATAGATGTTCCCCTCCCCCTGTGGGAGGGGTTAGGGGAGGGGAATGTCATTTATTTGAAAATTACCCCCACCTAACCTCCCCCCTAAAGGGGGAGGAATGCACCGGCTCGTCGATCCCTCGACTTGACATTGGCTATAGGGGATGGTATACTTCGAGTTCTTAAGGTTCTAAAGTTGCTATTTCCTGTGTTTTTATCGCAAGAAATTCTCGTAACTCATTATAAATCAAGGGGTTTAGTATATGAATAAATGCTATTTAGCTCTGTTGTCTCTTTTATTGCTCCTTCCTTCTGTTTCACAAGCCCAATCTGGCCCAAGTATTCGCACCTTAGCGATTGAACAGCTTTCTCAATATGGAAAGACGATTTATGATCGTGGTGATTATTCTGAAGCGGCTGTTGTTTTTTCTAGAATTCTAGCCATGGATCCTCAAAACCAAGAGGCCATCTTTTATGCCAATAATTTGAATAAAAAAGGTGAAACGGTGGTCATTCCGGTTGTTTCAGCCCTTCCACCGGCAGATTCCGGGGTTAAGGCCGTTTCTTCCGTTCAAACAAGTTCTACGTTAACCACGATCACAACAGGTGTCACCACCGCTTCTTCTGTTGTTTCCGATATTCCCATCCCGGTTAAAAACACCAGTTATAGACATGAAATTAGAGATACGCTCAGTAGCAGTGATGATACATTTCAACATAAAGTAGACAGCGTTATTGCTCCTACGAGTGAAATATCTGAACCTATGGTGAGTGGCACAGGCAACAAGGACCTCAAACAAGGAATCCAGGAAGCGGATGATGCGATTGCCAAACTTAAGACAGATGTGAATGATTTGCGTGAACAAATTGCCAAGGGGCAAAAAGATTTAGCAATTTCAAAATGACACCCATTAAAACAAGGACACTCCCCATGAGAAAAACGTTTCATATCCTACTAGGCCTTTTAATGACAGCCGGCAGTCTTCCTTTAAATGCTTTTGCTATGGAGACAACTTCTATCCCTCCCGTATACGTTCGTACGGTGTATCTCAACAGAACGATTAATAACACCGATATTTCTAGCTTAGAAAGAGATGTGATCACTCAGGAACGCTCTAACCGTGATCAGGAATCGTTGATTAAAGAGTTGGCTCGTGGGAATGCGGCCTTGGTTGCCAAGATTGAAGAATTACGTCGATCCATGGATGATCAGAATCAAAGTGATCTAAACGCCAGTACGATTACGATTAAGCAGTTAAAAGAAGTCATTGAAAGCTATAAATCTCAAATCACCGATCGCGACCGTGCCATGATGGCTCGTAATGAGGAAACCATTGAGCTCAGATCTCGTATTGAAAAGTTAACGGCTCAATATAATGAAGCTCTTAAAGCCGGTAATGATTCCGCCGAACTAGCCAAACAGCAAGGCGAGTTGGTTTTGGAATGGCAATCGAAGTATAAGATTTTAACGGAGAAATATCAGGAATTATTGAATTTCAAACAGCAATTATTAAACACCCAGCAGGAGTTGCAGGATTTAAATCAGCGTTACCTGGATTTGATGGCTAAGGATAAAGATAAAGACAGAACGATCGAAATGCTTCAGAAGGAAAATGGGGAATTAAAAGAAACCATCAGTACCTTGAAATCTCAGATTGATAGTCTTCAACAAAAAGATGTCACCATCAGCCAGTTGCAAGATCAGATTCTTAAGAAGGATGAAGAGATTGCTCAGTTAAAGAGTCAATTGGCCAAGACGCAACAGGAATTAGATCAGGTGAAGGAAGATTTATCGGCTAAAGATAAAACTATCTCGAGTCAGCAGGTGACGATTGACAGTTTAAATAAAGATGTCAGCCAGATGACATTAACGATTACAGATTTAAAGAAGACCTATGCTGGATATGATGAAGGATTTGAGCGTATTCGTGCCAACATCATTCTTTTGAAGAATAAATTGGCTGCGGCCCAGGCCCGTATCGGGGAATATGAGAATCAAGCTGCCATTTTAGAGAGACTTAAGGCAGATATTGCAGATTTAACCAATCAAGTGGCTACAGGTCGTCAGGATTTGAGCGTATTTAAAAGTAAAATCACGACACTGAATGCAACTATTGATGATTTAAATAACCAGCTTCAATCCAAGGATCGTGATTTACAGAATAAAGATTCTCAGATTGGTCAGTTGAAGTCTGATGTTCAAAAGGCTCAAGTGACGATTGATGATTTGACTGCTCAGGTCAGATCTTTGACAGATCAAGTCAGCACTTTGAAGACGAGCTTGGCGGAATTATCAGATGTTAAAGAGCGCTTACGCTTAAGCGAAGAGTTAGTCGCTAAACAACG
Source organism: Candidatus Omnitrophota bacterium (assembly GCA_015233165.1). GTDB lineage: Bacteria > Omnitrophota > Gorgyraeia > Zapsychrales > Fredricksoniimonadaceae > JACQCF01. Next base: position 12,218 of record JADFYF010000021.1, on the reverse strand, counting down.
TGCTTCTGAAGATTTAGCGGCTGAGAAGGTTCGCATGTTGACCCAATTGGCCCAGTCCAATCAGGACAAGGCGGATTATTATAGAGATCAGCTCAAGAAAACAATTCTTTATTGGCAGGAATTGAATCAAAAAGATCAGGATCAGTTAGAGGGTTTAAGAAAAGAATTATCTGACAAACAAGCACAGTTAGACAGTTTGATGCAGCAATTAGAAGCCAGCAAGAAACAAAAAGCTGAGCTAGAGAGCATGATTGAAGGATATCAAAGAACCTCGGATGAGAAGGACGCGACGATTAAAAAACAGAATCAAGAAATCAATAGTCTCAAAGCAGATTTACAGACGGCCAATGATGCTATCGATCAGCGTGAGAAAGATTTGAAGAAGGTAAAGGATTACTTCTTTGAACTTGAAAAGAGCGCGTCTGCTAAGGCCCTTGAATTAAGAGATAAGAATCAGCAAATCGCATTGCTTAAGGCAGCCTTGGACCAGAAGGATCGGGATCTATCTAACTTGACGTCGATGCTGACCTTGATTCAAACTAAATACAAGTCTTCTTTAACTACCATTGATTCACAGGCGGCCAACATTCAAGAGTTGCAAAAGAAACAAAGTGCCTATGAGTTGGACATTGCCACCTTAAAAGAAAAGGTAGCTGCAGCGGAAGAGCAGTTAAGAAACATGGTCGATAAAAATGAAATCACCAAGCAGCAGGCGATCATTGATGATTTGACCCGTCAACTGAATGATGCTTTGGCCAAGAATACAGCCTCCTTAAATGTGATTAGTTTACAAGAAGCTAAATATCAGGATTTACTAAACAAGTTCAATGCCGCCCAAGATGACCTGGCGTCCTTAAAGAATAAATTAGCGGACGCTCAGGCTCAGCTTCAAGACAGCGTCAATAAAAGTGAGCTTGAGAAGTTAAACGCGATGATTGCGCAGTTAACCAGCGACTTAAAGGCCTCTCAGGATAAGAATAAAGAATCCTTGGATGTGATTAGTTTGCAGGAGTCTAAGTACCAGTCCTTGCTTAAACAACAGAACGCTTATGAATTGGACATCGCCGCATTAAAAGATAAGTTGGCGATTGCGGAAGATCAAATTAAGAATATGGTCGATAAGAATCAAGTTGAGAAGCAGCAGGCGATCATTGATGATTTGACCCGTCAGCTCAATGATGCCCTGGCCAAGAATAAGGATTCCTTAAATGTGATCAGTCTGCAGGAAATTAAGTATCAGACGATTCTTGCTAAGTTCAATGCTTCTGAGCAAGAATTATCTGATCTTAAGAGTAAAATAGCGACGTATGAATATCAATTAAACAATATGGTAGATAAGAGCCAGCTGGATAAGCTCAATGCGATCATTGATGAATTAAATCAGAAGCTGACAGCTGCGTTAGAAAGAAATAAAGCTTCCTTGAATGTGATCAGTGCGCAGGAAGCCAAGTATCAGCAGGCGCTTAAGCAGCAGAAAGCGTATGAATTAGAAATATCCAGTTTGAAGAATCAATTAGCCGCGGCTCAGGATCAATTAAGAAACAGCATCGATAAAGCGCAGGTGGAGAAGTTAAAGAGGGTGATTGATGATTTAACGAAGCAATTAGCTGCCGCACAAGAAAAGAATAGAGTCTCTTTAGGTGTCCTCACGACTCAGGAAGCTAAGTATCAAGATGCCCTTAAACAGCAAAAGGCAGATGCACAGGCCTTAGCGGCCTTGAGAGTTCAATTAGCAGCCTTGCAACAGAAGCTGAATGCGTCTGAGGAGCAACGATTACGCGATAAGCAAAGGTATGAACAGGATCTTGAAAATGCCAAGTTGAGCGTTCCTGATCAAGTGGCTTTACTAGCGGCTAATTTGGAGAAAGAAAAGTTTAATAGCTTGGCTGTTAAATCCGTCAGCTACAGAGAAGCCGATTATCAGATTTTACTTAAGAAAGATAAGGCTCTTGAAGATGAGAAAACAAGTATGCAGCAGGATTTAAGAGCCCTTAAGGCCAAGTTATCAGCAACAGAAACAAACTTTAGAGGTTCTTCCGAATCGTCTGTTGTTAACGAGCAAAGAAAGCAGATTTTACAGTTAAACGCTCAAGTGAAGCAATTGCAGGATCAGTTAAAGAATTCTGTTTCTGCGAATCAATTTGATTTACAGAAGAAGGATTTAGCGACTCTTAACGAAAGACTTGTTGTCGCTGAAGAGAAACTTAGAAGCACCGATGGTAATAAGGGAAATATTGAGAAATCTCAACAAGCTGTTGCTGTTTCTAGCAATGAAGTTGCTCAATTAAAAGAGTATATGAAGGAAAAAGATGTTCAGATTGCTGCTTTGATGCAACAAAATGGTGGTAATGCAGGGTTGCAGGAGGAATTGGCTAAATCCAAGAGTAGAATTACCAAGTTCATGGAAGAGTTGTATGCCAAGGATAAGGAAATTGAGCGTTTAAAGATGCAGTTATCCAAGAATGATCAGACGATCAAACCTCTCACAGAGCCTTTAAGCGCTCAAGCGTTAACCTACGAACCTGCTTCAACTCAGAAGATTAAGATGGCGTTGGAAGATGCTCAGAAACAGATCAGCGTATTAAAGAGTGAGCTGAAGGATAAAGAAGCAGCTATTAATCAGCTGCAATCTGTTAAGATTCCTGCAGAAGATTTAAAAGATCAGCTTAAGAAGGCCAAAAAAGAAGTCGCGGATGTGAAAGCGGCTGCTTTGGATAAGAGTAATCAAGCCGAAAGTTTAAGCGCTCAAATCAGTGCCCTTAACGAAAAGATTCAAAAACTTCAGGATAAGGTTAAGAGTTTAAAGGGAAATCCTAACGATATTTAAGAGGAGATTCCTAGAGTTACAAAAACAAACGCCCCGTGTCTAACGACATGGGGCGTTTGTTTTTTACCTTGAAATTCAAGAGGCTTATCGTCATTAAAATCTATCCCAAGATTTATCCTCTCATGGTATATTCTAATATTATAATTTTAGGATTGATGTTTGATGATGGACGCACTACTGAAAGGGGTTCTATGCATTTGATAGAATTTATTAAGAACAATCGGTGGACAGTTTTGTTTTTTGTTGTGCTGACGATATTTCGCGTATCCTTGATTGGTCAAGGGCATCGTTTTGATCTAGATGAGGATCGTTATTTAAATGCTCTTTATTTTTGGATCGAAGTCGCGCAAGGGAACTTCTCCCACATGAGCGCGTATCTCTTTAATGCCGCTGCTCGACCCGGATTTATTTTGGTTAGCCTTATTCCTGCCGGGGTTCAGATCCTTTTACTTAAGCTTAAGATGATTAGCATTCTTGATCTTCATTTTTTTGACATTCCCAGCTTCTTCAATGTGTTAGTGACGGTGGCTAATAGTTTTCTTTTCTTAAGGATCGCGATGGCATTAGTCTCAGATTACAAGATAGCCTTATCAGCGACGATAGCCTATAGCCTGCTTGTTAATACCAACCTGTATATAAGACATTTATTCCCTTATGATTATGCCTTGCTGTTTTTCTTTATGGCGTTATGGATTATTCTGAAGGGTTTAAAGAATCAACAGTGGAAGTTCCTGGCAGCGGCGATTTGTGGGGTCTTTAGCGCTTTGGGAGGTCTGATTTATCCGGGATATTTTGCCTTAAGTCTTGTTATGACAATCTTTCTTGCTGTAAGCGCTCAGTCTCAATGGTTACTGACCCTCATTTATTGTCTCTTTTTTTCAGCGACTATAATGGTTTTTGAGGGAATGAGTCAGGCGTGTGGAGTATCGTATTTGAGACAGTTGTTTATTTTGTCTCATACGGTTGATCACGGGAGTTTCTCCGAGGGTTTTCTGTTTCTTATGCGCTATCTTAGGGATGTGGAAGGTCTGGTGGGCGGTGTTTCATTTCTTTTATTCGCCATCTATTGTTGTTATTTTGCATTTAAAGATACGATCAAGTTTAAATGGCTTTTGATTGCCGTTGTTTCTCTCTTTTCTTTCAATGCGGTGATGGGTCTGGTGTTTCATCAGATGGTCTTTTATGGGAGAACGCTGCATATGTATTTCCCGTTTCTTGTTTTAGCCACAGCGAGGACGTTAAGCCTCGTTTCCAATTTAAAGTGGAGGGACTATTTGACCAAGGGGCTGGTGGTATGTTCCATTGTTTCATTTGTCCCGTTTGCTTACACCTATCTTCAGCTGTCTTATCCGGGGGACATTTTTTTTAAATATGTTGCCCGTGTTCCACAGGGTAAGATCCTTTGGTTTGCTCCTCCTATGCAAGGGAATCTGGATATTCATCCAGAGCAATATTCTGCAGTTTTATCCAATTTTGAATCGTACGATAATATCACCGACGCACCGGAATCTTTACCTTCCAATATGGTGCTGACGGTATCCAAGCCGCATCCGTTAAATTTTCCCGCCTATACTTTTGAGAATTTTTCTCCACAAGAAAGAGCGATGATTAAAAGTAAGCATTATCAAATGCAATTGTATTTATCCCCTGATAGCATCGATCAGGTTGATCATTCTTTGCATGTGGCGTTTAACCCCAGGTTGCCGTTTGTTTATACGCGTAATTGGGTGGGAGAATATATGGGAGATCGTTGATTAGGATATTCCACGGGGGTTTAAAGAAAGAAGATTTAATTATACATTGATGTGTGATATTATTGACCCCATTATGTCGACAATATTAGCTAAAATTAAAACAGACCTTAAATGGATGGCTGTTTTAATTCTCCCCTTTCTTCTGTGGCTTGCCGTCTATCACAATTTATTCATAGGGAAGTCAACCATCACGGGTGATAATAATAATTATTTTCATGCCATGGTCTATCATTTCCAGAGTTTGACTAGGGGGGAGTTTCCTTTATGGATGCCCTTTCAATCCTGGGGGACACTCGATAACTTTGATTTTAGAACCGTAGGCGATCTTAATCCGATTTTTCTTTTGATACCTGTGCAGATATTCTTTGGGAGTAGTCCGTATACGGCTTTTGTAGTGACGATGGCGCTGTATTTCTGGATAGGCTGCTTAGGATTTTATCTTTTAGCGTACTCTATCACAAAGGATAGATATCTCTCCTTGGTGGCGTATATCCTTTGGATGTTCTCCGGTATGGGCGTGGTTCTTTGGACACAGCTATCCATATTGACTACGATTGTTCCTACGATATGGTTCTTTGTTTTTCTGATAGGGTTTCTACGAGCAAAAGAAAAGAATCGAATGAGGTATGCTGCTGGGCTGACCTTTGTGGTCATGATTCTTTTGACAACCTACCTTCCTTTTTTCTTTTTGACAACCTTCTTGTGTTTCTTAACAGCAATCCTTTTCATAGCTCCTGGATATTGTATTCAAGCTCTGCGCTCCCTAGCAGGGTTTATTAAGCAACATCCGTGGGTGTCCCTGCTATTCTTGAGCGCAGTCGTCTTATCGGCTTTTCCGTGGGGATTATGGTACCAACAAGTCCATCTAGGAGAGAATGTTATTCTTATCGATCGCGCTCCCCAAGGAAGTAAGGATCAACTATCTGTTGGCCTTGGAATGATTAATTCGGGATCATTATTTTCGCAAGCGCTGTGGTTTGAGTTGTTCTCGGGTTTTAGAGCGCAGATGAATTTCAGTGCCTATATACCGTTGTTTGCGTTTATTGGGATTGGATTATCTTTGATCAATCGCTTGAGGCGAGAACAAATCATTCTTTTTGTTACAGGGTTATTGTTATTTTTGGTGTCTTCTGCCGGCGTTGCTCCCGTACACAAATTTCTTTATGAGCATGTTCTTATTTTCAGAATGTTTCGTAATTATTTTATGTTTTGGCAATTTATTGAAGCTGTTGTCATTCTTTATGTCATCGGGGAATTAAAGGAGTTCTTGTCTTTCTTTCCAGCTTCTAGGGGGAAGGGAAGAGATATTATTAATGTGTTAGGGGTGAATGGATTCTTCATTTTCTTTCTTTCTAGAATAGACGATGTTCCCTCCAGCTCTTTCTGGACGGTGATTTTAAGTGCTATTTGGTTATGTTTGTATGTAGCAGGCGCCTTTAAGTCTCTTAAGAGTCTTTTTCAATGGGGGATGATTGTGATTGTGCTGATTAATCCCATGCAGGTGTATGGTTACTATCAGCCTATTTTCACTGGGAGCGCTAAAATAGAACCCTTGGGAGGGCCTCCGCAATTTTCTTATATGCGACCTGTCCAAGGAAGCGGATTTAATGAGAACAGTGCCTATTATGATCGGGTGAAATTATTTCAAGATGAATCAGGTTTCGTTAAAAGAGGATATGTTGGTATTAACGGTTCGCATCGTCTCTATACGAATGTCCCTGAGAAGTCTTTAAAAGAATATGTGAGATATAAGTTTGTGGTTTATGACAGGACGTCGTTAAGTGATTCTAAAAATCCTGATTTTAAGCGATTAGCTGATAATTTAGGGAGCTTCTTTAATGAAGCCTTGGTGGATGATGCGCGCGCCCTAGGAGTGTCGCCGGGGGGAGATATCGCCCAGCCGTTACCTGGTCCTAGCCCTGAATTGAGGGTGACGAAATTTACGCTGAATACGATTGAAGTAGACACCAATTTCTTAAAGAAGAAGTTTCTCGTCTATAACGATAGTTTTCATAATGGCTGGCAGGCGAGCATTGATGGTCAATCTGTTGCGCTTTTTCGTGCCAATGTTGCTTTTAAGGGGGTATGGATACAGCCAGGTCCGCATCATATGGTTTTGACCTTTAATCCGTTGGAGCATGTATTTCTTTGGTGTTTATTATTTGTATTTGTGGCATGGCTGGGTGGACTTTTATTCTTCTGGGGTATGAGATGGTTAAGATATTAAAACGTTATTTGGGTTATACAGGTGTTTTATATCTGATCGTTGGACTTGCTTTGTTCTTTGTCTTGGATTTTAAGCATATGAAGATATATCGGCTTGATACCTTGTCCGAGGTGTATTCGTCTTATCCGATACTTTTGAGTCAGGGACAGGAGACCTTTAATTCGCAAAGGCTGCAGGGGGCATTGATTTATTATAAAATCCTTTCGACCTTTGTACCTAATGGATATCGTGCTTATGAAATGCAGGGACAGTGTTATTTTTTCTTGAAAGACTATGTTCATAGTCAGAAGATGTTTAAGAAGGCCCTCGCATTGTCTTCGCAAAGTTTTTGGTTAGAGTTTGATCAGGCAGCTGCAGCTTATCAGCAGGGGAATTACGGAATGGCTAAACCTTTATTGGGAAGAATTCTACAGCAAGATGTCAAAGAACAGTACCAGGGGGCGGTATTATCATTATTAAAGAGTCTTTCACCTGAGGATCGCAGGCGTTTGTTGATAAGGATTCCTTCTTTTGTCGATGAAGTTCGCGCGAGGAGTTTTGTGTTATTAAATTGTTGTAATGGTTGCAGGGATTCAGATAAAATAAAAACATTGGCCGTTCCTATGATGCATCCATGGTCGTTGAATATTCCACCGGGGAAAGAGATTCTTTATGATTAATGTTGGGGTGATTGGTTTTGGATATTGGGGTCCTAATGTGGTGCGTAACATGATGGCGACCCCTGGTATTCGTGTGCAGATGGTTTGTGATCAGGATTCTAAGAATTTAAGTCGTGCCAAGGGGATATATTCACGTCTTCGTCTGACCACGGATTATAAAGAAGTCACAGATTCGTCTTCCATTGATGCCGTCGCTATTGTCACGCCAGTTTCAACTCATTATGAGATCGCCAAAAGAGCTTTAATGAAGGGGAAACACATTTTTATTGAGAAGCCTCTAGCAAGAACATCCAAGGAGGCGGAAGATTTAATTAGAATGGCTGAGGCTAAGAAACTTGTCATCATGGTGGATCACACCTTTTTATTTACCGGGGCCGTTGGGAAGATTAAAGAATTGATCGACGCTAATGTTTTAGGTGATTTATATTATTATGATTCAACACGTATCAGTTTGGGGCTCTTTCAGAACTATGTGAATGTGATTTGGGATTTAGCTCCGCATGATTTCTATATTATTGATTATTTGTTTAAGAATAAGCCGCATAAGGTTTCAGCAACAGGTTTAGATCATTTTAATCGAGGGCATGAGAACATCGCGTATATCACGATTTATTTAAAAGGAGGGCTGATTGCGCATATTAACGCCAATTGGCTTTCGCCGGTGAAGGTGCGTAATATCTTGATTGGTGGACAGAAGAAAATGTTAATTTGGGACGATTTGGAAGTAGATGAGAGACTTAAGATTTATGATAAGGGGATTACGCTGGGAGAGAAAGAGGGGATCTATAAAATGCTGGTGGATTATCGTTCAGGAGATATGGTGTCTCCCAAATTAGATTCCACAGAGGCTTTAAAGAAGGAAATGGTCTACTTTCATGAATGTATTACGACAAAGAAGGAGCCTTTTAATGACGGGCATGCAGGGTTAAGAGTGGTCAAATTATTAGAAGCCGCCAGTCAGTCGCTGAAGCAAGATGGACGGCATGTTAATGTGAATATTGGATAATAAAGGTGAGGCATATGTCTGTATCTGTTGAAGGCTCAAAGATTCTGATTACTGGTGGCGGAGGTTTTGTCGGCTCCTTTGTAGCCGATCAACTTTTACCCATGGGAGTAGAAAAGATTCTTATCATTGATAATTTTGTGCGGGGTTCTCGAGATAATCTAAAAGAGGCTTTGTCGTCGGGGAAGGTAGATTTGGTTGAAGGGGATATTCGTGACAGAGAACTTTTAAATAACAATTTTCAAGGGGTCGATTATTGTTTTCATTTAGCTGCTTTACGAATCACCCATTGTGCTGCCGAACCCAGGCAGGCTTTGGAGGTCATGTATGATGGAACCTTTAATGTTTTAGAAGCTTCTGTGGAGCATAAAGTGAAGAAACTTGTTTTTGCTTCCTCAGCGTCCATTTATGGACAGGCCGTTTCTTTTCCAACGAGTGAGGACCATCATCCTTACGGGAACAGCACTCTTTATGGCGCTGCAAAGATAGCCAATGAATGCATGTTAAAGTCTTTTCAACAGATGTATGGCCTTTCCTATGTGGCTCTTCGTTATTTTAATATTTATGGTCCCCGCATGGATATTCACGGTAAATACACGGAAGTGCTTATTCGTTGGTATGATTTGATCCGTCAAGGTCAGCCTCCTGTCATTTTTGGGGATGGTTCTCAGACGATGGATTTTATTTATATTGAAGATATTGCCCGCGCGACTATCTTGGCGCTGACGAGCCCTACTGACGGAGAAGTTTTTAATATTGCCTCAGGGATTGAGACATCTCTTAAAGAACTGTGTGAGGTGTTGCTTGAGGTGATGGGTTCTTCTTTAAAACCACAATTTGTTCCGGTTCCGGATCAACGGAAAAAGGTAGAGGTCATGCGTCGTTTAGCAGATGTTAGTAAGGCTCGAAAGCGGATGGGATTTCAATATTCCTTAACTCTTAAGCAGGGTTTGCAAAAATTGGTAGATTGGCTAGATACTCAAAGAAAGTTTAGTTGCGTATGATCCCCTTAGCCAAACCTTTATTAGGGCATCAAGAGGCCTTAGCTGTTGCAAAAGTGATTCGTTCTGGTTGGGTGATTGAAGGCCCACAGGTCAAAGAGTTTGAACGTCAATGTGCTGCGTTTGTGGGGGCTCCGTATGCCGTCGCTGTTTCTAACTGCACGACGGCTTTGCATTTGTCCTTGTTAGTCAGCGGAGTCAAACCTGGAGACGTGGTCTTGACCGTCAGTCATTCTTTTGTGGCGACAGCCAACAGCATCCGCTATTGCGGGGCAGAACCGGTGTTTGTGGATATTGATGAACGCACCTATAATATGGATCCTATAAGTCTGAAGGATTGCCTGAAGAAGGATTGTCATCGTCGGGGAAAAAAACTTTTCTATAAACATACTCAGAAGCTTTTAACGCCAGAGTCGCCTTGGTCTAATTTGTTTCCGGGGCAGCGGTTAACTCCGAAGTTATCTAGCGGCTTAGGCAGGGTGGCCGCCATTTTAGTGGTTCATCAGTTAGGCATGCCCTGTGATTTAAAAGCTATTTTATCGATAGGTAGAGCGTACGGGATTCCGGTTATAGAAGATGCGGCTTGTGCCATTGGCAGTGAGATTACTTTTAATAAAGGCCAAAGCTGGGAGCGTATCGGTAAGCCTCATGGCCGATTGGCCTGTTTCTCTTTTCATCCTCGCAAGATTATCACGACGGGGGAGGGCGGCATGATTACCACGTCAGATAAGACAGTGGCGGATCAATTAAGGCTTTTGCGTTCTCATGGCCGAAACATTGCGGCCTTTGATCGTACTAATTTTAAGAAGACAAAGATGGAGGATTATGTTTGTCTGGGCTACAACTATCGACTGACGGATATTCAGGCGGCCATGGGCATTGTTCAGCTAAATGCTTTGCCTAAGATTTTAGTTCAGCGTCAAAGAATAAATCTGCTGTATCGTAAGTATCTATCGTCGGTGGAAGGGATAGAACTTCCTTATAAACCAGATGAGGTTAAGACAACTTGGCAATCCTATCCGATACGATTGATAGGAGCTGATGTGGTTAAACGAGACAATTTAATTAAGTTTTTATTTGAAAAAGGAGTTGCTTCCCTGGCAGGAGTCACCAACTCTCACGTGCAACAAACCTATCGTCAAAGCGGTTTTCACCTGCCTAAGAGTGAGAAGGTCAGAGAACAAGTTGTTCTGCTTCCTTTTTATGTTGGACTAAAAGAAGGTGAGATTAAAAAGATAGCGGGTATTATTAAGACGTGGAAAGATCAACACAGTATTAGTTAAGGATCAAGCTATGGATCAGGTTAAGGTTAAAGAATATTGGGAGTCTTTAGGGGTTCAGAAATTGACAGGTGAATTGGTAACTCATCGAGATATCAATCAGGTTCATATGGAAATAGACCAGGTGTTATCGTTGCTTTCTCAAGAGGACTCCTTGCTTGATATTGGTTGTGGCAATGGGTATTCGACTTCCGTGTATGCGAAAAAGTGTAAACGTGTGATGGGTATCGACTATGCTCAGAACATGATTGAATCAGCCACACGTAATTACAGGGCGGAGAATATTTCTTTTCGAGAGCTGAATGTCTTAAATTTGAATAAATCTATAGGTTTATTTAATGTTATCCTGACGACGCGATGTTTGATTAATTTAGATTCTTGGGAAAAACAGGAAGAAGCTTTAAAAGCAATTCAATCCTGTCTGGAGCCTGGAGGTCGGTTCATTATGATCGAGGGATCTCAACAGGGGCGTAATGAATTAAATCAGTTGCGTCAGGCTAATGGTTTAAGTGTCATGCCGCCGGTGTGGCACAATATTGATTTTGACGAAGTACGTTTAAAGAACTTGATGGTAAAGTATTTTGATATCGAGTATGACATACGTTTTGGGCTTTATGATGTCCTGACAAGGGTACAGTATCCCTCTTTAATATCCCCCAAAGAACCAGAATATGGAACTGATTTTCACCATCAGGCAAGAAAGTTATCCAGACATATCAAGGATGATGGCTTAGGACGTTATAGTCGAGAATTTGTTATGGTATTTAGAAAGAAGTAAAGCATTTATGATTTCTATTGTTATCCCTTCTTATAACGAGGCTGAAAACCTTCCTGAAACACTCAAGGCTTTGGCTCAAGTTCTTGAATCGGCTATTGCGGATAGCCAATACGAGATCATTGTGGTTGATGACCATTCCACTGATCAAAGTTTAGAAGTGGTGACCTCTTTGTTGGATGATAGAGTCCGTTGTATCCGTTTAAGCCGTCGCAGTGGAAGCCATATTGCCGTCAGGGCTGGTCTTCTTGAGGCGCGTGGTGAGGTGGTGCTTTGTACAGCCGCCGATGGACAAGATGACCCCTTGGCATTAACGGCGATGTTAGAACAATGGCACAAAGGTTACCAAGTCATTTGGGCTTGCCGTCAGAATAGACAAGGGGAACCCTTAGTCTATCGTCTGACAACACAACTTTTTTATAATTTCTTAGCTTTTGTTTGTAAAGCATCCTCCGAGGAAAGGGTTCTTGTCAGTAATGCAGATTTCTTTTTGCTGGATCGTGTTGTTGTTGACGCCTTAAATTCTTGCGGGGAAACTCAGACATCTCTTTTTGGTCTTATCCTGTGGGGAGGTTTTAAACAAACGTCTGTAGAGTATGTGCGCAAGGCTCGCAGAGCAGGACAATCTAAATGGAATTTTAGCAAACGCGTCTCCTTGGCTAAGGATTGGGTTTTGGCTTTCTCAGGTTTTC
>JADFYF010000020.1:19884-31140 GCA_015233165.1 Candidatus Omnitrophota bacterium | reverse complement strand
AGATGGTGGTTGAGATGAAGGTCGATGCCGCCATGACCAGCAGCTACCCGATTCATGAGCCGCAGTATCAGGTGACACATTTGGATCTCAAGGAGGCTTTGAAGAATTTCTATGATGAAATTATTGTTCACTTAAATCTTAAAAATGCTACGGATGGTCCACAGAAGCTAGATCGTCCGATCAGTTTTAATCCATTCTTTTCTAAGTCAAAAAGTGTTCGTGTTTTTCAGGGCTTTCGTTTCTTTAACGGTGATAATCCATCCGGCAAAGGAATAGGGTTTATTTTAGACACAGAAAATGCTGAAGTCACCGACGTCGATTTAAAAGACGGCAACATTGTTGGGATGACCTTTAAGGGGACCAAGGGCGTTGAGTCTAGGATTGTTGAGTGGCGTCAGAATGAAACAGGTCAATGGGCCAAGGTTTTGCGATGGCAGGATTTATGGGATGCAGTTCAAGGTCAGGCGGATTTAAAAATAAATAGCTGGCAGACATTGAGAGCTCCCGTGGATTTAACAGGGTTTTATTCTGTGAATGGGATTTTTGGGAAGTTGTTTCATTTTCCAAACGGGAAGTGGCCTAAGGGTTTGGGGATGGGGTTGCTTTATAACTCAGAGAGTGTGTATATCACGGATGTTGAGACAAAGCACGGTGAGATTGTCGGTGTTAGGTTTGAAGCTAAGAATAGTAAGGAGAAAAAGATTGCCGATTGGGTTTTAAAAGAAGAAACAGGTGATTGGGAATTGGTGCAGGATTATCAGAGATTTTGGCAGAAGATTGAGAGTAAAGCGACGCTTAAGAAACAAGGATGGCAAGTCTTAAATGAACCTGTCCCTTTTGAAGGATACTATAGTCCACAAAGAGGAACATTTCAGGCGATCTTTCGTTTCGCAGATGGTTATCAGCCTGGCCAGAAAAGCAGGGTAGGAAAAAAACAATGGCCCATGACCAATATCAAGATCACCGACTTGAAGTTTGAGAAGGGCCAGATAGTGGGGGTCCGCTTTGAAGGTGTGAATTTAATTGACGGTAAGTCTCAGATCAGCGACTGGGTGAAGGTATCTGATTCTTTAAGTTGGTCGAGGGAAGAGCCTAGAACGAGAGAGGAAGAGATTGATACCTTATCTTCTAAACTCAAAGAGAATATTAACGAATTGATGGGCTCTTTAGCCTTGGCCAATAGTGACCGGCAGAATCTGGCTGAGATTCTTTTTAACCTGTTTCCTAATCAATACACAAGTGAACGCTATAAGGATATCGATCTTTTTGAATTGATGCAAGGGGCGTTCTTTGAAGATTTAGAGGGGCAAGGCCCAAGGACACCTGCTTCCATTCGTTATTTGAATCCTTTGGAGATAACAGATTTGTTAAGCCGTTTGGAATCCGCCTTGTCACCCGACGGACACATGAATCAAAGGCTTATAGATTTTGGTAAGAATTTAGAGATGAAGGTCTGGCGTCCAAGGTTGATGAAGAATGAAGAAGTTGCTCGTGGGGAGTTAAAGGAGCTGATCGCAAAGACACCTACTGGACTTTATCTGTCGGTGCTCAAGGCGATAGAGGCAAAGGATGATCGTATTCAGAAATTGGAAGCGTTGATCAATAGACGAGAACTTTTAAGAGAAGGTTTGAGGCTTTCCTATCCGCAGTTAGAGAATCTGGATCAGATGCTTTTGAAAAAGAAGGTTATCTTAGGCGATGCACCGGGCATGGGCAAAACCATTGAACAGTTATTATTTGCCTTGCTCGCCGATGATGGTCAGGCGAAAGACATTGTCTTTGCCACCGGCCCTTTGAATGGAAAGAATTCTGTGGAACGTGATATTGAAAAATGGCTATCTGATAAGACGAGGCAACAATTAGAGATTGTTCGCGTGGATAACGAGATGGATTTAGCCGGTCGTCGGGATTTATTGGCTTCTATGAATATGCCCAAGGAACAAAGGACAGGAAGGATTCGTATATCGCTTTGGAATTATCATTATTTCATCAAGCCTTCTGTCCAGGACTTGTTAAAGAATGCCAGGATTGATGTTCTGCTCTTCGACGAGGCTCATTGGCTTAAGAATGAGGCAACGCTTCGCGCACAGGCCTCCATGACGCCTCGGGCTCCGTGGATGGTCTTGGCTACAGGAACTCCGGTAGCGAATCGGTTTAATGATTTAAGAATTCTGCTTAAGATGGTCTGTGATGTGAAGGGTGAGACAGATCCTCAAATCAAGAAGCTGATTCCTTATCTCGAGGACGAAGCAAAGTTTAATCAATTATTTAGCGCTTCCAACCTTCATCGTTTGCAGTATCTCAGACAACTTCTTCTGAGTCATATGGCGCGTTCGGATAAGTCAGTCGCCTTGGAAGGGGTTCTACCTGCTGTGCGTGAGCACACGCTGAGGTTGGATTTGGTTAATGGGGAGATGTTAAAGGATAACGTCAGAATCTCATTGAAATCCGGTGGTTTTCAAAAGCAACGTCAGCTCTATGAGGCTGTTTATAACTTTATCAGGCTTAAGGATAATGCTAGATATTCTCTGGCAGGTATTAATCAATTGCGCTTTATTCTCTCCGATCCTCAGGCCGCCCTTATGTCAGCTAGGAAAAGTATTTTGAAATCTCAAGAAGACAAAGTTGCTCCTAGCCCGCTCATGGAGTTTATTGAATCCAAGGGCAGGGAATTGGATGCCAGGTATGGAACAGGTTGGGATAGTATCAAGGCCTATGCCCTTTCGTATCTTACGAAACAGAACAAGGACAAGAAGTTTGTCGTCTTTACGAATAATGTGGAGTCTGCCAATAGATATCAAAATCAGTTGGGAGAGAAGGCTAGAACCATTACCTCTTCGATTGATGTGAAGGTGCGTGATGAATCACGTCGATTGCTTCAAAACGATTCTGATGAGGTGACAGCCATCGTGGGAACGTATGGAACCATGTCAGAGTCGTCCGATTTTTCTGCCGCCGGTGTTCTTGTTCTTGAGTCGCCTTATGACAGTCGGGCGGATGGTGTTCAGGCCAGAGGCCGTGTGCTTAGAGCCAGCGACCTGCCCGGAGGTCATCCTCATTTGAAAGATGGCGTCGATGTTTTAAGTCTGGTGGTGCAAGACTGGGAGGGGGTTGCTTCAGCGGATCGTCATTACGATGAACTCAATCGTTTAAAGGAAATTATCGCCAGCACCTTAGAAGACGGGGCCTTTACTCCGCAACTGGTCAGGGAGTTTGATACGCTCACTCAGAAAAGAAATCAGAGATTCCTCGAGGCGATGACACCAGGGCAGACCCTGTCCTTTGAAATTGGAAAAGCTATGCTGCGTCTGATTCAGGATGACATCGACGGCAGTCAGCAACAGTGGAATAGTCTGGCTAAGAATTATTCTGATTGGATCGCTAATCTTGCTCCTCATACGATCAGTGTCTTTATGTTCCTGAAACTCTTAAAACTGATTCAGTTGAAAGCTGTTTCCTTGCCTTCCCAAGGGAGCTTTGGCTTTGTTCCGTCGGGACCAAGTTTAGATAGGAGGGCCATGCGTCAAGTAGCTTCTGTCTTTCAAGAGAATGATCTGCCTCTGGAAGGTCTTGATGTTGTTGAATTAGATTTCAGCGAGGCCATGCTTAAAGAGGGACGTGAGGTGTTAGCCCAAAGTAATAGGAAGGTCGAGCAACATAAGGTCAATATCACCGAGGAAAACTGGCCCATGGCGAAGGGGAGTCTGAGATTCCTCGAATCAGGATCCTTTGGAACGATTGTGAATGATCAGATTAATGCTCAAGGGGTTGTGAACAAGGTCTGGTTCTTGAGTCAGGCGAACAAGGCTTTGATGAAGGGTGGCATCTTGGTCTTAAGTTCAGATCATCTGGATTTCTCGGATGCCTTGCTGGATAACTTTAAGGTATTCGGTTTTAGAGTTGTTAATCAAGAGGATCAAACCCTGCAGATGGATCAGAAGAATGTTGAGGCGAGTGTCGTCGATGGTTTTGATGCTCAGATTAAGAAAATCAAGTCGCATCTTCGAACGGCCAGGGTTTTGTATCTGGTTAAAGAGCGGGACATGGATCAGGGTGTGGAGAATTTGAAACATCTGAATAATCTGGATCTCTCCTTAGAGGAAGAACAATCTAGAACAACACAGAAGGAAGCTCCTGTGGCCAATGAATCCATTGAGCTTAAAGACTTTCCCTGGGCTGAACTTTCTATCGATGCCCTTAAGATGCCGAACATCAAGTTGTACACGACGAGCGTTGTTGACAAAGATGTTGACCTGACACCAGAGGGGCAGCAAGCGTCGTTTGATCTCAGGGAACTTCTGATGCGCTGGGCCCATCAACGCTCTCCGTTGCAAGTGGGTGGACGTTTGATGTCTCTGGAGAGATTAGAAAGCGAAATTCAATCCAAGGGTAAGGCGATCACGGAGCAGCAAGAATTCAAAGATGCCAAGAGATTGGTTCATTTCATCATCGAGCAATACCAAGACCAGTTGTCCCTGAAGCGGAAGGTCGGAATATCTTCCAACGACCAACAACGCCTGGAATTCTTCATCAAGTGGTATCAAAAGGTGGAGCAAGTTTTAAAGACGGATCAGGCGATGTTAAATAGTGAACTGATAGACCGAGTTTCTATTGCAACAAGAAGTTTACAGCATGGTAAAAAGATTTTTGAATTAAAGAAGTCGTTAACAAATATTAGATTACCTTTGGAATTGTTGTTACACGAGAATCAAGATCTTGTAAAACAAATTAGTGCTATTGATGAACTATCCGAGGCGGTTAGGGCTAGTATAGCTAGTATGAATAAATTAACAACATTTGCTAATTTATCTAAGGAGGGGAATTCAAATGTTGATTTAGCCCGTGAAGTTATTCAAGAATTTGAGAGATTGTTAAAGATTTTAAAAGAGCAGCAAATAAAGTGGGATGTTCAAATAAAGGCTCATGATTCTTTAATTCTGAGGCAAGATTCTGATGCGCAGGAGGGTATTGTAAGAATTTCTGATAATTTAAATAAAGCTATCGCCGTGTTAGAAAGTAGACTTGAAATTGCAACTGCCGTCAAGCCAACGCAGCCAGTGGCTATCGTTGATATTATTAAGGGTGTTCAAGAACTTGTTCCGCAAATTGTTGTTGAGAATCATCTTCTCAGTGGTCTAGAAATTGTTGGTAACAAGTTAAGTTTGATCAGTGCGGTATCTAATATTGCTATCAATGCGAAGAAATCAGCATTTGAAAAGAATGGAGAATTGGCAGCTAAGATTGTAATGAGAGTAAAGCAAGAAGGGGATCAGATAAAGATTGAAATTGAAGATAATGGAGCAGGGGTATCTCAGGAGAAAATGGATATTGACCCTCAGACGATGATGCCGAATTTATTTAGCCTTAACGTAACTTCGGGTGGAACAGGGTTAGGAGCTACAGAAGCTTTGTATGCTATCAGAGATGCTGGGGGAGAAATCTTTGTTAATAATACGTCAAGTGAGGGGACAACCTTTGCTATCAGTCTTCCTATATTCAAAGCATCTCAGGATTCGGCGATGGGGGCCGTTCTTAACGATTGGATTCCCAGCGATGAGAAGTATCCTATTAATGATTTTAAGAAGGTGCATGTCCTAGGTCAGCAGGTTAATAAAATAGACCTTGCTAAGTTACTGCCGGGAACATTAATTTATTTACAAGCGGATAGTTGGGTCAATTATTTAATTCGTGTGGAAGATCTAGGGAGGATAAAGTTGTGGCTGGATTTTAGGGATGGTTGTTTTATGGCTCCGGCGATCCGTTTAAAACGTAATTTGAAAATTAAGTTAGGAGAAACGTTGTTGTTTCCTTATTTTAGACGAGATAAATTCAATCGATTAATGGATTATAACAAGACTCCTGAAAACTCCTGGCCACAGGATTTTATTGAGTTAAGAGTTTTTGTTCCTCCTTTGAACTTAGGTAGGAAGGTTAAAAGCGTAAAGTTTTCTCATGGTTTTGAGTTACGGGTGGGGGATAGGTATCATTGGGAAGGTCCCTTGGATAGCCTTAACGAAAAGAGAGTAGATCACGATATTACAGTCACGTCTATAGTTGAGGATCCCTCGAAGAGACTTTATGAACTTAAAGGCGTATTGGACAATGGAATAGAAATTATAGATGAAGTTAACCCTAATGACGGCAAGAATGCTGGCTATTCACAAGCAGTTAATAGCACACTATCGCAATCTTTTCAGACCATAGAAGAGTTTAAGAGAGAGTTTGGGGAATTCTATCAATTTGAAAATGTTGCTGAGATTGTGAAGTTGATTTTACATTCAAGCAGCGAGGATGAAAGTAAATCTTTGTACCTTCAATTAAGCAATATTTTCGTTCATTTTATTGCACTGCAAGATAAGAATGATCTTTCCAAGCTAAGGACTATTGCCGCCAATATCCAAAAGGCTGTGGAGGCGGATCTGTTCTTAGGAAGATTTCTTAAGACGAATATAGGGAAATATTATTTTGTAGACAAAGTACGCATACGAAAAGGTGGTATCGACCTCAGCTCTGACAAAGCCCTTCAGATTAAGAACTCAGGTGAAGCGATTGAGTTCCATCTTGATCCGGCCCAGTTGGCTCAGCTGCAGAAGGCTCCTGGTTTTGAACCTGTGATTATTACTATCTATCCGCTGTCGAGTTTAAAGGCGTTTTTGGGCATCAAAATCCCTGAACCTAATCATTGAATACCACCACCACCCACGTTATAATGCCAGCCATGCAAGAGGTTTATTTTAAGAATATTGTTAAATTAGCGTTAGCGGAAGATTTAGGATCAGGGGATGTGACATCCAACAGTCTTATCCCAGCTAAGGCTAAGGCTCAAGCTCGTCTTATTTTCAAATCCGACGGTGTTGTTTGTGGTTTAAATGTGGCGGAAGCTGTTTTTAAGACCTTACATAAGGGAATCGTTTTTCATAAGATTGTCCATGATGGTTGTCAGGTTAAAAAGGGAACGGCTGTGGCGGTCATTAAAGGGTCTGCCCGTGCGATTTTGTCGGCGGAACGGGTGGCCATTAATTTTTTAACCCATCTTTCATCTATTGCCACCAAGACGAGAATGTTTGTCGATAGCATTCAACCTTATTCATCCAAGATTTATGACACACGCAAAACCACGCCGCTGTTACGTCATTTCGAGCGTTATGCGGTGAAGATGGGCGGTGGGGTGAATCATCGCTTTGATTTGTCTGAGATGGGAATGATTAAGGACAATCATCGGTCTATGCTGCGCAAAGGTGGACTCAAGGAATCGGTTCAATTTATTAAAGATAAAACGCATAAGAAGGTTGTTTTAGAAGTGGATACCTGGGATGAATTTCAAGAGGCTCTGACGTCTAAAGCAGATGTAATTTTATTGGACAATATGAGACCGACCATGGTCAGGAAAGCTGTTGTCTTAAGGAATAAAGTGAACCCTGAAATATTATTGGAAGCCTCCGGTGGAATCAATTTAGAAAATGTTCGTGCCTATGCCGAAACAGGAGTTGAGCGTATTTCTGTAGGATCTCTAACTTCTATCAAAAGTGGAGTTGATATTTCGCTGGATTTTATCGCATGAGAATAATTTTAGTTTTATTTTTATTGAGTTTTGGTTTCAATCAGGCCTGGGCCCAGAAGGAAGCGGTTGAGGGGACTGATTTGGGAGCTTCCGCCATCTTTGATGATCGTGCCTTGATCAATGGATATGTGGACAAATTTGCCGGTGAAGAGAAGGATGTTTTGTTGGCGATGATTGCTGATGATTCGATAGGTCCTTATAAGTGTGCCTCGGCTGTGCGTGTCTTTAAACAGAAGTATGGCGTGGATCTTCTTTCAGCGGAGAAAGTCGGGGTCATCAAATTTCTTTTAAGACGCCTTAATCGTACGGATTCTCCCTTTGTTCAGGTGGAAATCTTTCATACGCTTATTGTTTTAGATCGCTATCAATATTTTGAATCGATGATGCCATCCTTGATTCAGAAGCTTGATCATTACAATGCAGTGGTTCGCGCCCTAGCTTATGATAATATCCAGGACATTATCAAGGATGATGACCGTACGCGTGAGGCGAGGATTGTTTTTAATGTGCTGCGTAAGATTTTCTTTCTTTCCAGAAATCGTCTTAACTCCGTCAATACCCCTGATGAAAGACTCAAACCGAAACTGGTCATCCTGCGCTGGTCGATTAAGGTATTGGGAACCCAGGAACTGAAAAGACTGCCGTCAGAAGTGATTCGGTTACTATGATGTTCGTTGTCATCCCCGAATGCTTTTATCGGGGATCCAGACCTACCTGCCGGTAGGCAGGGTTTGCTAAACTGCTAGATGCCCGACAAAAACATTCGGGCATGACAGAATTGATATTTTTGGTATAATTGGCCCTCTATGTTACTCAATACATTAACACTCCATACGCCTCAAACAACGTCCGAAGCCGCGAAGTTGTTTAAAGAATTGGAAGACTCCAAGGTTTTAGCCGGGGGGACCTTTCTTTTAAACAGTCTCAAATTGCTTAAGACCAAGGGGACCAGGACGCCTAAGAATATTTTGAGTCTGGCTAAGGTGGCCGATTTAAAAGGAATATCGTCGAGTGGTTCGAATGTCACAATCAAGGCGATGACGACGATTACGGAGATCTTTGAAAGTCAGACGATCACAGAGCGATTCCCGATCCTTCATACCATTTGCCGTAATATTTCAACCACACCAATTCGTAATATGGCTAGTTTCGGTGGTAATCTGACCTGCCGTTATACATGGACAGAGCTGCCGGTGGCTATGATGGCCCTGGATGCCCACATGTACTTTATGTCTCCTGATGGGACAGGTTCTGTTCTGAGCGCTGAAGATTTCTTTAAGAATAATGCCCGCAGTGAATATTTATTTACGCATGCCACCATCAGCCATGATCCTTTGGCGCGCCTGGCGTATCGTCGGGTACGCAAGATGTCTGAAGTGGATCAGCCGTTATTATCGTTGTGTGTCAAAACTTCTTTCAAGGGCAGTCAATGGAGTCAGACGAGGGTTGTCATCAATAGCGGAACTGCGTTTGCCCAAAGAGACTATCTTTTAGAAGAGTTTTTAAATGGAAAAACTTCTGGTTCCAACCTGGGTCATGAAGCGATGAACCATTTGACAGTGGCTATTTACGATACCCGCAGCACGGAATACAAGCAGCATATGTTTCGGGTGTCTTTAAGAGGAGCGATCGAGGATCTATGCAAATCCAATTAACCATTAATGGGAAGCTCCAGACGTTGGAACTTAAAGGTCATGAGACTTTGCTGGAAGTCTTACGTGAGAAGCTGGGACTTACAGGAACAAAAACATCCTGTCAGGAAAGTGAGTGTGGCGCCTGCACGGTGATTATCGACGGAAAAGCTGTTCTTGCCTGTATTACCCTGGCTGCTAATTTAGAGGGCGCTCATGTTCGAACCATTGAAGGTTTAGCGAAGGGTGATGAGCTTCATCCGGTCCAGAAGGCCTTTATTGAATGTGGTTCGGTCCAATGTGGGTTTTGTATTCCCGGCATGATTATGTCTTCAACCGCCTTGCTGGAGCAGAATCCAACACCCACTCGAAAAGAGATTGAATACGCGCTCGATGGTAATATCTGTCGCTGCGCCAGTTATCATAAAATTTTTCAGGCGGTCGAACAAGCAGGTAAGGAAATGAAAAACGGATCCTAATTATGGCCCTGACCTCTTCATCCAAATTCAATGATCAGTATGTAAATCCCGTCGGTAAACCTGTTCCTCGTATTGAAGGACGGGGGATTGTCACGGGGCAGCTGAAGTATGCCTTTGATTTAAGTTTTCCTAATATGTTGGTGGCCAAGATGCTGCGTTCTCCTCATGCGCATGCCAAGATTATCAGCATCGACACCTCTAAGGCAGAAGCATTGCCTGGTGTCAAAGCGATCGTTACAGCCCGTGATACCTATCAGATTAAATTTGGTTCCAATGAGTATTTCTTTCCACATACCGTCGACCAAATGGCTCTGGAAGCAGATAAGGTTCGCTATATCGGAGATGAGATTGCGGCTGTTGCGGCTATTGATGAAGAGACGGTGGATCAGGCTTTAAAGTTGATTGATGTGACGTATGAAATTCTGCCTGCTGTTTTTGAAATTGAAGAAGCCATTAAACCGACGGCTCCGTTGATTCATGATTCGCTTAACAATATGGCTGTTATTCTGCCTGTGAACTTTGGTAATCCCGCTCGTGTGATGAAGGAAGCGGATTATGTGCGGGAAGATAAATTCTGGTGTCCGGTGGCTCATCCTGTTCCGATGGAACCGCATGTCTGTATCGGTCAGTGGGAAACCTTCACTAACAAGGTGACGTTGTGGTCCTCGAGTCAGGCGCCGTTTAAATGCCGTGAAGCCCTGGCTAAGACGCTGAAATTGGATTTGAATGATGTTCGTGTGATCAAGATGCCAACCGGAGGAGGCTTCGGCGGGAAACTGGAAATGTTGCCGATGGATTTCTCCGCCTGTTTATTGTCGAAGAAGGCGGGTGGTTTACCTGTTAAGATTGTCTATACCCGTGAAGAAGAGTTTATCGCTTCACGTCGCAAGCACGGGATGATTTATAAGGTGAAGACCGGTGTCAAGAAAGATGGAACCATTATGGCCATGACCGGTGAGGTTCTCGCCGATGGAGGTGCTTATTGCAGTTATGGTCCGACTGTTCTGGCGGCAGCGATGATGAGGATCTTCATGGTTTATAAGATTCAGCATTTTCGTATGACAGGTTATCGGGTTTACACCAACAATCCGATCAGCGGCGCGATGCGTGGTTTTGGCGGGGTGCAGTCCGGCTTTGCCATTGAGTCGCACATGGATATGATTGCTAATGATTTAGGGATGGATCCGGTCGAATTTCGTCTGAAGAATATCACCACACCCAATATGGAGACCGTCAACAAGATGAAGTTGACGACCAATGGTTTGAAGGAATGTATCGAGAAGGCCTGTGTGGCGGCCGGTTGGAAAGAGAAGCATGGGAAGCAGAAGAATATTTGTCGAGGGATGGGGATTGGGATTGCTGCCGACGTTATGGGGTCTAAGATGTACAAGTCTCATGAATCTGCCGGAGCTATCGTTAAGGTCGAGGAGGATGGTTCTGTTTACCTGTTTACCGGAGCCGCTGATACGGGGCAGGGTTCTAATACTGCTTTGTCTCAGATTGCGGCTCAGGAATTAGGTGTCAGCTATAGTCGTATCAAGTGTAAGGCCGGCGACACCGAGATTACTCCCTTTGACACGGGGTC
>JADFYF010000020.1:0-19831 GCA_015233165.1 Candidatus Omnitrophota bacterium | reverse complement strand
CTCGGCGGCAGGGATGCCAAGATGCAGATCTTAGAAATCGTAGCTCAGGAGTATAAACTCAATATTGTTGATATTGATATTAAGGCGGAGAAGGTTATTTACAAGAAGGATGGTAAGGTTCTGATGACCTTTGATAAAGCCCTCGAGCTTTGTTATTCCTTTAATTACGGCAAACAGATTATCGGACGAGGTTCGTATAATCCTAAGACGACGCCGATTGATTTTCGTACCGGCGAAGGGAATGTGTCGGGAAGTTATGGTTTTGAAGCGCAGATCGTCGAGGTTGAGGTGGATAAGGAAACAGGAATCGTCAAGGTCTTAGAACTTTGGGATGCGCATGACATTGGTAAGGCGATCAATCCTCAGTCGGTAGAGTCTCAGATTGAAGGTTCACTCGCTATGGGGCTTGGCTATACCTTCTATGAAGATATGAAATTTAAAAATGGTCGTGTCTTGAATGCCAACTTTGCCGGATACAGGGTGCCACGTTCCATTGGTATCCCTAAGATGAATACGATTCTTGTTGAGACGGATGATCCCGAGGGGCCTTTTGGCGCCAAGGGAATGGGGGAGGCCGCTTTGCTTCCAACCTCTGCGGCGATTGCTAATGCGGTCGAAGATGCTATTGGTATTCGAATCAAGGAGCTACCCATCACGCCGGATAAAATCATTAAAGCTTTAAAAGAGAAGGCAGCGCAGGCGCATAAAGAAGCTTGAAAAAGAACTTGTCACATTACAACGTAAGGATATAATCAACTCTATGAAAAAAATCTTCCTATTACTTATTGCAGCATTCACTTTAACCGGTTGTAGCATTTATCAAATTGACTCCAAGGACACCACGGAGGATTACTTTGCTCCGAAGACAAATATTGATCAAGTTCAGTATTTAGAAAAAGTCGATAAGCCTTCCCAAGAAATTGGTGTTGTGACCGTCACCACCGAACGTCGTCAGTCTTTAAAAGATGTTCTGCCTAAACTCAAGCAGGAAGCGGCTATTATGGGCGGCGATGCCATCACAGATATCCAGTCCGATGCGACCGGCGCATGGAAAAAGATCAAGCCTCAGAAATTGTTAGGCAATGCCTACATCCGTGAAACAGTCAGTGCCAAGGTTATTGTATTTAAGTAAGACGAAGAATCGCTTCCAAATCTTCCCTGGTATTGAACGTCTGAATAATTCCAGAATCATTCAAATGAAGGACTTCAGCTTGATGGGTACTGATCAAGTTGTTAAGTCCTTTGTTTTTGTCTAGATTGAGAATTTCATTCTTGAGGGTGTTGTGAAAAATGGGGGGATGTCCACGTTTGTCACGGTAGGCGGGAATGAGAATGGTGGGATGGTGCTCATTGAAATAGTGGATCAGCGCCTCCAGCGTTTGGGGCAAAACAAAGGGGCAATCGATGGGTAGAAGCATAAATCCTTTTGAATTAGGATCGACGCTATTTATGCCCGTTTGAAAAGAAGATGTTTGTCCAAATTTATAATCTTTATTGTGGACAAGGCGGACTTTACTGTGGTTTAATACGTAAGGTTTGATAAGGCTTTCATGCGCGCCGGTGACAATAATGATTTCGTCGACGATGCTTTCAATGAGTTTAAGCTGTACAACCTCAAGGGCTTTTTTCCCGTGGATATCAGCCAAAGCTTTGGGAGATCCAAAGCGTTGACTTTCTCCCGCTGTTAAGAGGATGCACGAAATCATAAATCCATTATAAATTAAAGAGCTAAATTCATGATATTAATTTTTGTGCTGATGATACTTGTTGCGGCGATACTTGTTTTGATTTATATGCTAGCTCCCCAAATCTTTCCATGGTACAGGCCTCATTTAATTCTTAATTCCAGTGAAATGCAATCGATTCGGGTTCAAAGACGCCCCATGGTTATGGAAGGTTTAATCGACCATGAGTTCGAAAGAAATGTTGATATGAATGCAGAAGACAAGGTCGCTAGGTTAGAGACGATCTTGGTTGAAAAAAATAGAAGTATTGAGAAACTGCAAAAACAGTTAATGGCAGAAAAGGCGCACCGTCAGGAATTTGAGAATTTACGAATGCTTTTGGATGAAGAGATTCAAAATTTAAGAAACCAAAACAAAGAACTTAAAAACAAGATAGGAGTTTCCCATGTTTAAGAAAATCGCAGTATTATTTACGGCTGCTTTAATGTTAAGTATGCCTCAATTATCAAACGCACAAGAAAAGGAGAACGCAGTGGCAAATCCAACAGTTGTACTAGAAACTAATCAAGGCAGTGTTGAAATTAAATTATATCCGGATCTCGCTCCTAAAACCGTTGAGAATTTTCTCGGGTTGGTAAAAAAGGGTTATTACAATGGCCTTATTTTTCACCGGGTCATTAAGAACTTTATGATTCAGGGTGGTGATCCTACGGGAACAGGAATGGGTGGAGAAAGCTTCTGGGGTGGTAAATTCGACGATGAGTTTAGCGATAAGATTCGTTTTGATCGTAAAGGTTTGTTAGCCATGGCGAATGCTGGTCCTGGAACGAACGGAAGTCAGTTCTTTATCACGACGGTCCCAACACCCTGGCTTAATGATCATCATACAATCTTTGGTGAAGTGGTCAGTGGTTATGATGTGATTCAGAAAATTGAAAACACCCCCGTGGGCGCTCAGGATAAACCTAAACAAGATCAGTTTATTGTTAAGGCTACCGTAAAATAAAATGACGGATGAATTGCTCACCCAAGCTTTAGCCGCCGCTCAAAAAGGCCAAAGCTATGCCTTTGCAACCATCATCGAAGCCACCGTCAAAGGCACTCCGCGTAAAGCGGGAGCTAAGATGATTGTCTTCGATGATGGTTCTTCCTGGGGAACCATCGGCGGCGGTCGCAATGAAAAAGCGGCCATCGCCGAATGTCTCAAAGCCATTCAAGTTCAAAAACCCACTACAGCCACTTACAATTATTTTGGTCGTCAAGGCGAGTCCGTTTGTGGCGGGCAGATGAAGGTCTTCATTGAACCCTTTGCTCCCAAGATTCATTTGATTATTTGCGGGGCAGGTCATATTGCTCTGCCTTTGTCGGCGATGGCTAAGATGCTTGGGTTTAAGGTCACCATCATTGATAATCGCAAAGAATATGCTAATAAAAAAAGATTTCCTCATGTGGATCAGGTTATTATCGGAGATCATGCAAAAGAATTAGCCAAACAGCGTATTAATAAAAGCACCTATGTCGCTATTGTCACCCAGGGCAATGAATTTGATTACGAATGTTTAAAAGCAGTTGTTAAATCTGAAGCGGGCTATATCGGAGTTATTTCAAGTCAACCTAAGAAGGTTAAGTTCTTGGGACGTTTGAAGGCAGCCGGGGTTGAGTCTAAATATTTCAAGAATATTCATATCCCGATGGGGATAGATATTGGTTCTCAAACCCCAGCCGAAATAGCCGTTTCCATTTGTGCTCAGATGGTGGCGATTAAGGATCAGGATTATATTGGGACGGATAAGTTTAGAGGAAAATAATTGTTTTCCCCTCCCCACAATTTTGTAGGGGGAGGGAATAAGCCAGGAGATTAGAATGACTAAAGAAGAAGCTATCGATATCGTCCGTGACGCGGGTTTTGGTTTTTTTGCAACAGCGGATGGGAATCAACCCCGGGTTCGTCCGATGATGCCATATTTAACCGACGACGGTGAGCTGTTGGTGGCTTTGTTGGGCCGTTCTCGGACCATCTTAGATATCAAGGGGAATCCTAATGTGGAGATTTGTTTTGTGGATCGAAAGATGTGGTACGCTCGGGTGACAGGTGTTGCCAAGATGAGTGATGACTTAGCTAAGAAGGAAATTGTTTTTGAAAACGTCCCCATGCTCCGTCAGTATTTCGCCGGTCCTGATGACCCCAATTATCATTTGGCAGTTGTTACCATCACATCAATGGAAGCTATGACTCCTCATAGTCGTACGCCGGAACAGATTAGTTTATAAAATATTTGAATTAAGCGGGATGTAGATGCGGCCTCGCAAGAATCCGATGTTAAGATCTGCAAGAGCTTTTTTAACAAATAGACTAATAAATGTTTGGTATTGATAAAAAGCAAAACCAATAATGATCAAAAATAAGATTGTTGTCATAATCTTGGATGCAAAACTTCCTAGTCTGTTTTGAAAAAAGACGATCATATTCCATAAACTCCAGCCGCTTAGCAAATAAAACGGAACAAAGGTAACACTCAAGTAACGCAGGTTTTGGTTATAAGGAAGAAGCATTATAAAGACGTTAAAGAGTATAGAGAAAAGAACGATGCCACGGGCTATTGAAATGTTGTGAATTAATCCCAGAGATGAAAAGGATTTAACTCTATTATATAAGAGAGTAATCCCACAACCCAGAAGCGTGAAGAGAGTAAAGAGGGGTGTGAGAATCCAGAATAGTTCAAGGATTTGATACCAAGGTCCGGTTTGATATTGCAAATCATACTCATTGTAGGGTATTGATTTAGTAAGATGTTGATACAGTTCTTTGATTTCTGAAAATTGTCCACAGACAATGAGTAAAAGAATAAAGCTTGTTGCCATTCCTAAAAGACCAATGATCATGACGATAACAGAGCCAGCGATGGATTTCTTCTTAAAGATTTCATGAAACAATAGGCCTAGAATTCCTAAGGCAAAGATAACAATACCTATTTCTTTAATGAGTAAGCCGTAGATACCTGTTAGTAGGAGCGGTAGGTAGAGAATTTTCTTTTGGGGACTCTTAATTATTTCTGCACAAATATAGATAAAGAATAACCACACAAATCCAAATAGACTGTCCTGCCAACATCTTCTAGCAATAGCAAGATCCATAGGGGATGTAATCATCCCCATCATAGCGATTAGAGTTATCCAGGGGGTAAAGAATCGAAGTCCTATAATTAATAATAAAACAAGAGATCCAATACTGGCGAATATGGAAAGGTAGGTTCCTGATCTTTCGTCAGGAATTTTGATTAATTTTATTACTCCTGCAAGAGTATAGTCATATCCGATTCTAGTTGGAGGGGGGTATTCCCATTGTGTTGGGTCGAGATTTTCTTCATGAATAAGCTGACGAGTTCCTTCCATGCCGTCATTGGCTATGCGATCGGCTTGATAGACATAGATTTTTTCGTCGGGAGTTCTTTTCGAAATGTCCAGGTGAGATAATCGTAAGATTATTCCGATAGCAAGAAGAACGGAAAGGCTTATGACGAAGAATTTATTCACAGCCTGAATTTACCTACAATTAATGCTGTCCGCTTTTAAATTCTGCAACTAAGGCCTGAACGGTTTGTTTGGCATCACCGAAGATCATTCTGGTGTTGTCATAATAGAACAATTCATTCTCGATACCGGCAAAACCGGTGGCCATGGAGCGTTTTAAGACGAAGACGGTCTTGGCTTTATCGGCATTGATAATCGGCATGCCGTAGATGGGGCTGGCTTTATCGTGACGAGACGCAGGGTTAACAACGTCGTTAGCGCCGATAATAATGGCAACGTCGGTATTTTCCATCAAAGGATTAATCGCATCCATTTCCATGAGCTGATCGTAGGAGATGTTGGCTTCAGCCAGAAGCACATTCATGTGTCCCGGCATACGACCTGCCACAGGGTGAATGGCGTATTTCACATCACAGCCGTTCTTCTCGAGGAATTCTCCTAATTCACGGACCGCATGCTGAGCCTGGGCCACTGCTAAACCATAACCGGGAATAATAACGACGGACTTGGCATTCTCTAAGACTAAAAAGGCATCTTCCACAGAAATAGACTTAGCTTCTTTTTTCTCCACGACGCCTTGTTTCTTCACAACCGTATTGAAAGCGCCGAAAAGAACGTTGGTGATGGAGCGATTCATCGCCTTGCACATGATGATGCTCAGAATAATCCCGTTAGCTCCAACAATGGAACCAACGACGATTAACAGCGTATTGTGAATAACAAAACCTGTTGTACAGGCGACAACTCCAGAGTAGCTGTTTAAGACAGAGATAACAACGGGCATATCCGCCCCGCCGATAGGGATAACCAGAAAGATACCAAAGAATAACGATAAAGCCAGGATGGCTAAGAATAGATCATAACGGACAGGATTCATGATAAACATGACGCCCAAAATTAAGATCGACGCGATGATGGCAAAGTTAACGATTTTCTGACCGGTAAAAAGAATCGCTTTTCCGGGAAGTCTTTCGCTGAGTTTACCCCAGGCAATGGCGCTTCCTGTAAAGGTTAACCCACCAATGACGATGGATAGATAAAGAGTAATGCTGTTTGTCATATCACCAGCACCGTGCACATGATAGGAGGTCCAATCCACGAAGACGGAGGCCAGGGCCCCGCATCCGTGTAATAGCGCAATCATTTCGGGCATCTGAGTCATGGCGGCTTTAAAAGCAACTAAGGCTCCCAGACTGGCCCCGATGATAATTCCGATTAAGATCCACTGAAGGCTGAGGATGTGTCCGCTGGCTAAGGTAGCAAGGACAGCCAGGAACATCCCTGATGCAGAAAGGATATTTCCTTTACGAGCACTGACAGGAGAACCTAATAATTTGAGACCAAAGGCAAAAAGAATAGAGCTTACAATATAGGCAAGATTAGCGATGAATTCGATGTTCATTGAGTTGTATCCTTCTTTTTAAACATTTTAAGCATACGTTCCGTCACCAGATACCCACCGACAACGTTGAAGGTGGCCAGGGCTACGGCAGATGTTCCTAGAATAATCGTTAGGGGACTGTTGGCTTCCGCCCCGGCAGCAATGAGAGCTCCAACGATAATGATTCCGCAAATGGCATTGGCCTCGGACATCAAGGGGGTATGCAACAGCGGAGGGACGCGCGAGATTAACGCGAATCCTAGAAAGACGGATAAGACTAGAATAAACAACAAATAAATTAATTCCATTAACATCCTCCGTAGGGGCGATGCTTGTCATCGCCCTTATTTAATATTCTTCACCATTTCATTAACAACGGCGCCTTGATGGGTGATGAGCGCGCCCTTGATGATTTCATCTTCAATATTTAATTTAAACGCCTTGGCATCCTTATCCCAGTATTCTTCAATGAGATTATGCAGATTAGCAGAATACATCTGAGAGGCGTGAACGGCGACCTTGCCGGGAAGATTGCCTAAACCGATAATACGAACCCCGTTGTCGGTGATCACTTCTTCATTAACCTTAGAGCCCTCGACGTTACCGCCGGTTTCAACAGCCATATCAACGATAATACTGCCGGGTTTCATTTGAGCGATCATCTCTTTATTTAACAGAACAGGAGCTTTGCGACCGAAGAGTTGGGCCGTGGTAATAACAACATCGGATTGAGTGCAAACCTTAGCCATCCCATCTTGCTGTTTCTTAATCTGTTCCGGAGTCAATGCCTTGGCATATCCTTGAGCGGTTTGTCCTGTTTCTCCTAAATCAATTTCGACGAATTTAGCGCCGAGAGACTGAACCTGTTCTTTGACGACGGGGCGGGTGTCAAAGGCTTCGACACGGGCACCCAAACGTTTAGCGGTGGCAATGGCCTGTAAACCTGCCACACCAGCGCCGATGATAAACACACGGGCCGGTTGAATGGTTCCGGCGGGGGTCATCAGCATGGGAAATATTTTAGGTAGACGTTCTGCTGAAAGGACAACAGTCACATAACCAGCCAGGTTCGCCTGAGAACTTAAGGCATCCATTTTTTGAGCACGAGTGGAACGAGGAATCATTTCCATGGAAAGGGCGCTGATATTATTTTTGGCTAATTCTGCCACCAGGCCTTTTTCATTAAAGGGATCCAGAAAGCTGATATGAATGGAGTCTTTCTTAAGAAGAGCAACTTCTTCAACGGGCGGTTTACGTAAACGTAAAACCATATCTGCATTCTTTAATATATTGGTACGAGAATCGATGGTGGCGCCAGCCTTTTGGTATTCGCTGTCAGTGACGCCAATTGTGGAGCCAAGTCCTGCTTCTACGGAAATCTGAGCTCCTTTTTTGACGAGACGGTCAACGGAAGAAGGGATCAGCGCACATCGTGTTTCGCCAGGGTGGACTTCTTTAAGAACACCTATAATCATAACATCTCCTAGAGTCAAAGTTAAAGTCGATACAAAAAACTTTACCTAATTTAGCAAAATGAAATTAAGAGTCAAGAATTCATTTAATTTTTATTGTTTATCCGACAAGGAAGCGCTTTCTAAGATGTTTAATAATACTTTCAACTTTTACTCTATATTTGATTGAAGACTGATCCAAGGGATATTTTATGTGATAAAACTCTTGTGAATGTTTGTTTTCAGTGGTACTCTTATATAAGTCAAAAATAGCAGTATATGGAGGATTTTTTATGGATATCAGAATTATGATTCAAAGTACGCCAAACCCCAATGCCCTTAAATTTGTATTGAATGTACCTGTGAAGACAGAAGGTAAGGTTACCTATAAGAATGCTGGGCAGTGTCAGGATAATCCGCTGGCGGCTGCCTTATTTACCATTTCAAATATCAATGAGGTGTATTTTTTTGATAATTATATTACGGTGACTCAGGACGGGACTCTGGATTGGGATGCGATTGAAGATCAGATTAAGAAGATTGTTCTCGAGTATGCACCTTCGCATAATCCCGATTTTCAGGTGGAAGAGTCTAAAATGACAGCGCCTGTCTCTAACGATCCTGATATTATTAAAATTAATGAGATTTTAGATCGCACCATCCGTCCGGCGCTGCAAATGGATGGCGGTGATCTTCATGTAGTTTCCTTAGAGGGGACGGTACTTTATGTCAGCTATCAGGGAGCCTGCGGTTCTTGTCCAAGCTCGACCATGGGAACTTTGAAAGCCATCGAAGGTATTTTAAAGGATGAATATAATCCTGATATCGTTGTGGAAATAGCACAGTAATTCAAGGGGTTATCTATGTTTAAAATTAATCGCAAATTAGAATATGCTTTGATTTCACTTCGGCACATGAGCGCAAAAGCGCCAGGTCAGCTGACATCAGCTAAGGAGATTTGTGATATTTATCATGCGCCTTTTGATCCGACCTCGCGGGTGTTGCAGGTGATGGCGGCTCATGAAGTTGTTCGGGCTGAGCAAGGGGCCCATGGTGGTTATCAGATCTTAAAGGATCTAAATCGTTTTACCTTGTACGATTTAACCCAAATGATTGAAGGCCCGATTCAGATTGTGAATTGTTTTCATGGAAATTATTCGCATTGTGATATTACCTCGAGTTGTAACGTGATCTCTCCTATGTTGAATCTTAATGAGCGTCTGGCAGAGTTGTTTAAGACGATTTATGTTGGGGAATTGATTCAATCTCGCAATCAAGGTGAGAGGCAAATTAGAAAAAAGCCATTCATGACGGATGCTTCCAAATAGAGGGAATGATATGAGCGATGTTAAACAACAACAGGAAGTCCAGGATAGTAAGTTAGCCGCTGGCGGAGAAGACTACCGTTATGGTTTTGTAACGGACATCGAAACCGATACCATTGCCAAGGGTCTTAATGAGGAGATTATTCATATCATCTCTAAGAAGAAGAATGAACCTCAATGGATGCTCGATTGGCGTCTGAAAGCCTATCGTCATTGGCAGAAGATGACGGAGCCTCAATGGCCCAATTTTGAATTTGGTCCTATTGATTATCAGGCCTTGAGCTATTATTCGGCACCTAAGCAAAAGAAGGATAATCCGAAGAATTTACAGGAAGTCGACGCAGAACTCATTAAGACGTTCGAACGTTTAGGCATTCCTATTACAGAACAAAAGCGTTTAACGGGTGTTGCCGTGGATGCGGTGTTTGATAGTATCTCTGTTGGGACAACCCATCAGGCGGAATTAGCCAAGGTGGGAGTGATCTTTTGCTCGATGTCTGAGGCAATTGCTCATCATCCGGAATTGGTACAGAAGTACCTAGGTTCGGTTGTTCCTGCTGCGGATAATTTCTTTGCCGCGCTTAATTCAGCTGTTTTTAGCGACGGATCGTTCTGTTATATCCCTAAAGGTGTTCGTTGTCCTTTGGAACTTTCTACGTATTTTCGTATTAACGCCGCCGATACGGGGCAGTTTGAACGAACCTTAATCGTCTGCGAAGATGACGCCTATGTGAGTTATTTAGAAGGCTGTACGGCTCCGATGCGTGATACGAATCAGTTGCACGCCGCTGTTGTCGAGCTGGTGACTTTGAATAACGCTGAGATTAAATATTCCACCGTCCAGAATTGGTACTCCGGTGATAAGGAAGGTAAGGGCGGGATTTATAATTTTGTGACGAAGCGTGGTAAGTGTTTAGGGGTGAATTCTAAGATTTCCTGGACCCAGGTCGAGGCTGGTAGTGCGATCACCTGGAAGTATCCATCCGTCATTATGCAGGGGGATAATTCTATCGGTAAGTTTTATTCCGTGGCCTTAACCAACGGACGCATGGCGGCGGATACAGGGACCAAGATGATTCATATTGGTAAGAATACCAAGAGTACCATTGTTTCTAAGGGGATCTCGTCGGATTATTCTCATAATAGCTATCGTGGACTGGTGAAGGTTATGCCTTCGGCTACGGGGGCGCGTAATTTTTCTCAGTGCGATTCTATGCTGGTGGGTAATAACTGTTCTGCCAATACCTTTCCGTATATTGAAGTCAAAAATAATACCGCCGTGGTAGAACACGAAGCATCGACGTCTAAGATTAACGCCGAGCAGATGTTCTATTTACGTTCTCGCGGACTGGATTTAGAAGAATCCATCTCGCTGATCATTAACGGTTTTTGTAAGGATGTTTTTAAGGAACTTCCGTTAGAATTTTCTGTGGAAGCCATTAAGTTATTAGAAATGAAATTGGAAGGATCAGTCGGATAACGTAGGGGCCGAGCATGCTCGGCCCGTACATGGAAAGGATTAAGATGTTAGAAATTAAAGATTTAAGAGCAGGTATAGAGGGTAAGGAGATTCTTAAAGGCCTTAACCTGAGTGTTAATGCCGGTGAAGTGCATGCCATCATGGGGCCTAATGGTTCTGGCAAAAGCACCTTGTCTAAGATTATTGCTGGCCATCCCCAATATCAGGTGACGGGTGGTAGCATCGATTATGAAGTCAATTTTAAGAAGTTAAGTCTTGTTGGTATGGAGCCTGATGATCGTGCCAAAGAAGGCGTGTTCTTAGCTTTTCAATATCCAGTCGAGATTCCCGGTGTTCCAACGTCGGTGTTCTTACGAGCAGCTTTTAATGCCGTATGTCGTCATCAGGGCGCTGAAGAAATGGATCCCATTGATTTTGACAAATACCTGCGTTCTAAGATGGCTCTCTTTCATATGGATGATAAATACATTGATCGTCCGGTGAATGTCGATTTCTCCGGTGGAGAAAAGAAGCGTAATGAAATTTTACAAATGGCTGTCTTGAATCCTCGTCTGGCCATCCTGGATGAAACGGATTCTGGGTTGGATATTGACTCGATGAAGATCGTTGCTGAAGGGGTCAATAAACTAAAGAGCAAAAATAATGCGATTATCCTGATTACCCACTATCAGCGTCTCTTAAATTATATTCAACCAGATTTTGTTCATATTCTTTATGATGGGAAAATTATTAAAACGGAAGGGAAGGAGCTGGCCTTGCAGGTAGAAGACAAAGGCTATGATTGGCTCATAAAATAATTATGATGACAGAAGAACAATTACCGATCAAGGTGGAAGGTCTCGAAGTCTATCAAACGAAGTTGAGGAATAATTCTCCCCAGTGGCTTAAAGCTTGGCGTCAAAAAGGCTGGGACAAGTTTGTGGAATTAGGTTTTCCGATGATGAAGGAAGAGGAATGGAAATACACATCCTTAGCGGACCTTGCCGCTAAACCTTTCTTAATCCCTACCCATCACACCCTGACGGAAGAGTCGCAACTGAAAGCCTATATGGATCAGGCAGATATTAATGTTGTTCTGGTCAATGGGGTTTTGTGGGGAGAATTGTCCAATATTAAACATTTGCCCGAAGGATTGACGATTAAGTCTTTTCTCGATGCGGCGGTTCATTCTCCTACTGAAGTTAATGACACGGTGTCTAAGTTAACAGCGAATGACCCTAGAAGCTTGCTGCATCTTAATCAGGCCTTGTTCTTAGATGGGGTTTTCGTCAAGGTTGAGAATAATGCTGTTATTGAACCTCTGGTGCATATTATTCATGTGACCAGTCATATTGAGCAGGATACAGCGGTGTTTCCTCGCAGCCTGATTCATGTGGGTCGTGGCGCGAAGGTCTCTGTCTTAGAAAGTTATATTGGCTTTACACCGAATAGCTATTGGAGCAATGCTGTTGTGGATATGCGCGTCGGTGAGAATGCGTTTGTGCAATATTGCAAGGCCGAAGGTGAGGCTTCGCATACCACCCATACAGCGACCACGCGTATTTGGCAGGAACGCGCCAGCCAGTTGGAAGTTTTTACCTTTGCTCATAAGGCGAAGTTGGTTCGTAATAATTTGACGATCCTGCTTAAAGGCGAAGGGGCGAATACCATCATGAATGGTTTCTATGCCATCGACGGAACTCAGCATGTGGATAATCATACCCTCTTAGATATTCAACAGCCTAATTGCACCAGTTATCAGCTCTATAAGGGGATTTTAAACGATGCCGCGCATGCTGTTTTCAACGGTAAGATTTATGTGCATCCGCTGGCTCAAAAGACAAACGGCTATCAGTTAAATAAGCATCTTGTTTTAGGCAAGGACGCCCGCGTGGATACTAAACCTGAGTTGGAGATTTTTGCTGACGACGTCAAATGTACTCATGGAGCAACCATTGGTCAGTTGTCCGACGAAGAGATCTTTTATCTGCAAAGTCGCTGCATTAAAAAAGAACTGGCTTCTCAGCTCTTAGCCAAAGGGTTTATCAACGATATTCTCAATACAATCACCTTTGATGCGATTCGTCTTAAGCTGGGTAAGCTCTTAGCAAAGAAGTTTCCTGAAGTTAAACTTTAAGGATCGTCTATGTCAACCTTCAACGTTCAACAATATCGAGCGGATTTTCCTAATCTGAGGATTAGCGTTCACGCCAAGCCTCTGGTGTATTTAGACAATGCAGCTACGACGCTGAAACCTCGTTGCGTCATTGATGCGATGAATGCGTATTATGTCACTGGCGTAGCCAATGTGCATCGCGGGGTGCATTTTTTAAGTGAACAAGCTACTGCTGCTTTTGAATATTCCCGTCAGGTGGTACGTCAATTCTTGCATGCCAAGAAGGTGGATGAAATTATTTTCACCAAGGGGGCTACGGAAGCATTGAATCTCTTGGCTCAATCGTATGGTCGACATTTTTTAAAGAAGGGCGATGAGATTATCATCTCCTATATGGAACATCATTCCAACATTGTCCCCTGGCAGATGCTATGCGAACAAGTTGGTTGTGTTCTTAAGGTGATTCCTATTAATGAGAAGGGTGAGATTATTCAGGAAGAGTATCTGAAGCTGTTATCGGATAAGACGAAGATCGTCTCTATTGTTTGGGTTTCGAATTCTCTGGGAACAGTCAATCCTATTAAGTCAATGATCGAAGCCGCTCATCAGCAGGGCGCTGTTTTTATCGTCGATGCGTCCCAGGCGGTTACACATGATGCCATTGATGTCCAGGATTTGAATTGTGATTTCCTGGTGTTCTCAGGTCACAAAATTTACGGTCCCACCGGCGTGGGAGTTCTTTATGGGAAGGAAGCTTTGTTAGAAGCGATGCCTCCGTATCAGGGTGGCGGGGATATGATTAAGAGCGTTACCTTTGCTAAGACAACCTATAATGTTTTGCCGTATAAATTTGAAGCTGGCACGCCGCCGATTGCCGAAGTGATTGGTTTGCGTTCAGCATTGGAGTATACGCAGACCGTCGGTTGGGAAGATATGAAGGCCTATAAGCAAGAACTGCTGGAATATGGGACTCAGAAGCTTTTGTCGATTAAGGGGATTCATATCATCGGAACAGCGAAGCATAAGACATCAATTCTGTCCTTTGTCGTCGATGGAATTCATCCTCATGATTTAGGAACCTTGGTGGATCAGGAAGGGGTGGCGATTCGTACCGGCCATCATTGCACCCAGCCTGTCATGGAATTTTTTAAGATTCCTGCCACAGCCAGAGCATCGTTGGCGTTTTACAATACTAAGGAAGAGATCGATATTTTAGCATCAGCCTTGATCAAGGCTCGGGATATTTTTCAAAAGTAGGGGCCGAGCATGCTCGGCCCGTACAGGGAGTATTTTTATGCGTGAAGAGTTGTATCAGCAAACTATTTTAGAACACAACCGTTCCCCTCGGAATTTCAAGAAACTTGAGGGAGCAACCCATGTCGCCGAAGGTTACAATCCTTTGTGTGGTGATCATCTGTGGATTTATATGAAGGTTAATCCTTCTAACGTTATTGAAGAAGTTGCGTTTGAAGGAACAGGTTGCGCTATTTCTAAAGCCTCAGCGTCTATGATGACAAGTTCTCTGAAGGGGAAGACTGTTTTAGAAGCTAAGGCTTTATTTGGCGAGTTTCATGAATTGGTCCTGGGGAATTTAAAACCTGATACCCAGCCCAATCATTTAGAGAAGCTTGCCGTTTTTTCAGGTATTTGGCAGTATCCGTCTCGCGTCAAGTGTGCCATTTTGTCCT
The DNA here is from genome assembly GCA_015233165.1 of Candidatus Omnitrophota bacterium. GTDB lineage: Bacteria > Omnitrophota > Gorgyraeia > Zapsychrales > Fredricksoniimonadaceae > JACQCF01. Next base: position 5,195 of record JADFYF010000020.1, on the reverse strand, counting down.
GGCATACGATGAATGGGGCGCTGGATCAAAAGAAGAGTATATCGACGGAGTAAATAAGAATATTGTCATCCCCGAATGTTTTTGTCGGGGATCCAGTAATTAGCCAATCTCTAGATTCCCGATAGAAGCATTCGGGAATGACATTTTGTATGCCCATCAAAGACCAACTCCATAGACCCTTACGGGATTTAAGAATCTCCGTCATAGACCGATGCAATTTTCGTTGTCCCTACTGCATGCCGGATGATCAGTTTGATCATGCCTATCAATTTTTAGATAAGAATGAATGGATGAGTTTTGATGAGATTGAACGTCTTGTTCGTCTCTTCGTCGGTTTGGGTGTTGAAAAGGTGCGTCTGACTGGCGGAGAACCGTTACTTCGACCTCATCTGGATCAATTGATTCGTAAGCTTTCAGCCATTGAAGGAATCAAGGACCTAGCTCTGACAACCAATGGTTCATTACTGGATCAATGCGCATTGAATTTAAAGACAGCAGGACTTCGTCGCTTAACGGTTAGTCTGGATACTTTAGATCCTGAAGTTTTTAAGAAGTTAAGTGGAGCCAAGGGAAATGTCTTTTCGGTATTATCTGGTATTCGAGCCGCCCAGAAAGCAGGTTTTGATGCCATTAAGCTCAATGCGGTGATTCAGCGAGGTGTGAATGATCATACGTATTTGGATTTAGTTGATTTTGCCCGTCGGGAAGGCCACACGTTGCGTTTTATTGAATACATGGATGTCGGCAATCAGAATCACTGGGATCGATCTCAGGTCGTGCCATCTCAGGAGATTATAGCAACCATCAAACAGAAGTATCCTTTAGAAGCCATCGGCGGTACGGAAGATGGTGAAACATCTTTGCGGTATCGCTTTGCCGATGGCAAGGGCAAGATTGGTTTTATATCCTCGGTCAGTCATCCGTTTTGCGGCACCTGCAATCGTTTGCGTTTATCGGCGGATGGCAAGATGTATACCTGTCTTTTTGCAACAGAGGGGACAGATGTGTTAAAGAGTTTAAGATCTGGCGCTGATGACAAGACGATGATTGCGTTGATCAGTGCCGTATGGAATCAACGTCAGGACCGCTATTCAGAGCTTCGTTCCCAAATCCATCAAGAGAATCCACCAAAACACAAGGTGGAAATGTTTCAAATCGGCGGATGAGAATCCTTTTTCTTTGTATAGTGGCCGTTCTTCTTTATTTTCCCACCTTCAGGGCTCCGTTTTGTTTTGACGATCAGCTTGTCATTATCAACAATCCATTGATTCAGGATCTGTCCCTGGGATGGCGGGGGATTGTTGAGGTTTGGTCTTTTCAGCATTCTCGTTTTTTAACGAATCTTTCCTTTGCGTTGAATTTTCATTGTCATCAACTCGACACCTTTGGCTATCACCTGGTGAATTGGGTTATTCATTTATTGACGACGTTAGGGGTATGGTTCTTGGCGCGGCTGATCCTTCAGATTAAAAAGGAGCCTAAGAGTAAGACTGACCTGGCCTTTTGGGCAGCGCTGCTGTTTTTGGTTCATCCGGTTTGTACAGAATCGGTCAGTTATATTTCTCAACGCTCGAGCGCTCTGGTGGCTTTGTTTTATTTGTGGTCGGTGATTGCCTATATTCAGGCGAGAATATCAGACCGACAGCAGGTCGTCTATTTTGGGCTGGCATTCTTAGGAGCAGGTTTGGCAATTCTAAGTAAGGAAACAGCGATGACGCTGCCGTTAGCCTGGGTGTTAGTCGATTATTTTATTATTGGTCGTCGATCGCCAAGGTGGATTGGGGGGATTTGTGTCATGATGCTCTTGACGGTGGTATTCTTTTTTGATGGCCATTGGAGATCAACCCTTTGTTCTTCAATCTATTCTCAGTCTCATCGCAATGATTTACTGACGCCTTATAACTATCTTCTGACTCAGCTGAGGGTGCTGGTCGTCTTATTCAATCTGATTGTTTGTCCCTTGGGTTTGAATGTCGACTATGATTTTGCGATGTCGCATAGTTTCTTTGAGTGGCCCGTCATTTTGTCGTCGTTGTTTCTAGCAAGTTTAGGCTTTGTGGCTTATCGTATCAGAAAGTCTTATTGGGCGTTTTCCTTTGTGATCGCCTGGTTCTTGATTAGTCTTTTAACGCACATCCTTCCTGTGAGAGCCAATGTCATCGCCGAGCACAAGTTGTATCTGACTCTTGTTTTATTTATTCCTGTCTTTTGTTACGGTATTTATAAGAATTTAACGCCTAGAATTTTTACGGCTGTGATGATCACCCTCGTTCTTGTCTTTTCAGGTTTGACTCTTTTGAGGAATCAGCTTTGGGCTGATCCTGTACGTTTGTGGCAGGATTGCCTGACGCATTCTCCTTATAAGGCTCGTCCGTATTTGAATCTAGGCGTTGCCTATTTTGAGAAGCAGCAGTTCAACGAGGCTTTACAAGCGTATCAAAAGGCCATTCAGTTAGCGCCTGAGGTGCCGCAGCCGTATATTAATGCGTCGGAGATTTATTATCGCCAGGGGAACAGCTCTCAAGCCCTGGCGTATATCCAAAAGGCAAAACTTCTTGCTCCGACGAGTTATTTGCCGTATCTTCAAGGGGGAGTGCTGTTGGCGCGTTTGAATAGAAATTCTGAAGCAGTGGTTGATTTAACCAAGGCTCTTGAATTGAATCCTCAGAGCAGAGCGATTTATAAGATGAGAGGATTGCTTTATGTTCGTCTTCATCAACAAAAGGACGCCTTAAAAGATTTGAGCGTATGGCTTTTGTGGAACACCAAGGACGAGTTGGCGCTAAGCCAACGCGCCGATATTTATTTTGATCGTAAGGAATACTCGTTAGCTCTGCAGGATTATACGGTGTTGATTCATCTGCATCCCATCGCAGGATATTATTACAACCGTTCTGTGCTCTATGAAATTCTTGGCGATAAAGAACATATGTCCCAGGATCGTACGCTGGCTCAAAAAGCGGGATTTAAGTTGTAATTTCAACTAAGAGATTTATGATTTTAACGTTATGAAAATCCATTCACTTTTTTTAGCCCTCTTGTTCTTGCTGCCTGCGATTGGAAATGCTTCTGAGCCTAGTCGCGGGATTTTTATTTGGTCTTTCGAGGAGAAACCTGTTCTGTCGAGTGAGACAAAGATTCACGAAGCGATCGTTTTTGCTAAACAGCATGGAATCAAGACGATCTTCGTTCAGGTGTATCGTTCCAACAAATCCTGGTTTGCTTCCAAGGTGGCCGATGCCACGCCTTTTTATGAATGCCTTAAGAGCGTCGGACAGGATCCTCTGTCGTTGTTGATTAAAGAAGCGCATCGTCAGGATATCAATGTTCATGCCTGGCTGAATATGATGAGTTTAGGCGGCAATAAAGATGCCAGGATTCTTAAGAAATACGGCCCTGGTATTCTGACGCGTAATGTTCAAAAGAAGAGACGTCTGGAGGACTACAAGATTGATAATCAGTTTTTCTTAGAGCCCTCAGACCCGAGGGTTCATCAGGAACTTTTGACCATCGTCGGAGAATTGCTTCATACCTATCCTACTTTAGATGGTATTCAATTTGACTACATTCGCTACCCGGATGTGCATCCTTTTTATGGCTATTCGCCAGACAATATTCGACGTTTTAAGAAGGAGTTGGGAGTGAAGCAAATTGTGGAGGAGAATCCTGCCTGGAAGCAGTGGAAAAGAGATGCGGTGACCCATCTGTTAGAAGATCTCGTGGTCAAGGTGCGTTTGATAAGTCCAAGAATTCATATTTCAACAACGGGAAGTTTAGCGTATACCAGAGCCTACGAAGAGGCTTTACAGGATTGGCCGTCGTGGGTTAATCATGATTTAGTTGAGTTTGTCACCCTGATGAACTACCCACCCGATGCGGCCACCTTTGCCAAAAATATTATTGAGATTAAGCCTCATGTGAAAGGTTTCTCCAAGGTGAATGTGGCGGTGGGAACATATAAGCCTGATCAAACAGAGCAGGACTTTAAAGCTCAGTGGGAATATTGTGAACTCTCAGAAGCCAGAGCCTGCGTCGTGTTTCATTATGACAGCCTCATCCAAAAGCCTGCTTTGAGCGAGTTTTTAAAGAAAAGTCAGTGAGTGGAAATAACTATTATTAGAACCTTTTCTGGTAAGTCGGATGGATTTAAAATGAAAAGTCTTATATAAATGCTATACTTCGCTCAAAAAAAGGGGAGATATCATCATTATAGTGTCCATTTTTGTCATCAAGCTTTAGAAAAGATGCTTAAGGCTCTTATTAGTGAGCGTACAAAGTCAGTTCCATATCCAACGCATAATTTTAAGATCTTATTGGATCAGAGTGGTTTAAAAGATGTTCCTGAAGATATTAATATGTTTCTCATTAGTATGATTCCTCATTAGTATGATTCCTCATTATATTGGTACTAAATACCCCGAGGACATTACAAAGTTGTATAAGAAATATACAAAACCCTATATTCAGGTTCTTTTGAAGAAGACTATTGAGGTTGTAAAATGGTTAGAAAAACTAGTGAAATAAAAGAAATATTGAATGCTTATAAGGCGGAGTTAAAAAAACATGGGGTTCGTGTTTCAAGAATGTTTTTATATGGCTCTTATGCCAGAGGAAATCCTAAATCTTATAGCGATATTGATGTGGTTGTTGTTTCTAGTGATCTTGCTAAATATTCTCCCCTTAGACGTCAGGAATTCTTGTCTCTAAGAACAATTCCTATTGATGCTCCTTTGGAAGTTATTGGGTACACACCTAAAGAGTTTAGTTCTGCCAAAGGGACTATTTTTGGACAAATTTTGAAGAGATCGTAAAAAGACTTTTCCCCCTATCCCCTAAATAATCCCACGCATCCTCATCTGCTCGCAGCCTTTCCAAAAAGATCAAATATTCTTTAAGATCAGGATTCAAATGCTCTTGTTGATTTCTAATCCGTGAGAAATTTTCATCCCATTTATTAGCGTTTGTTTGCTTAAACAAAAGCCCATCCAAAACTTCTAAGTCCTTAACGATCGGCCTGTGATCATCCTTTTGCATTAATACGACATCTAATGCCTGTTGAAAGACCATTCAAAATCCAAAGCATACCCCAGCGCCTTTATCACATCTTCTCGTGAAATAGCATTCGGCTGATTAATTTTCTCCAACCAATTGGATGCAGCCCTAATGACCCCTGATGACTTAGCCAATGATTTCTT
>JADFYF010000001.1 GCA_015233165.1 Candidatus Omnitrophota bacterium | reverse complement strand
ATACAGCAAGCATACATGATTTTATCCATTGCGGCATCATTATTTATGTTATATAATCGATAAGATTTACTTATGAGGAAAACCTATGATCAATCTCTTTTTTATAAAAACATTTATCTCCGTCGCACAAACAGGGTCTTTTCGATTAGCAGCCGAAAAGAATAATATTACACAGCCGGCCGTGTCTCAACATATCCGTTTATTAGAGAAAAGACTGCGCTGTGTTCTTTTTGAACGTTCTTCCAAAAAAATTACGCTAACCTCCGATGGGCTTATTTTTATATCTTACGCTCAACAAATATTAGAACTCTATGAGAATGCCAAAACAAAGATTTCTGAAAACAATAATCAATTCACCGGAGATATTCACATTATCTCAATCTATACGATGGGGCTATATCAACTAAAACCCATTATGCAACATCTCTTAAAAAAATATCCCGGAATCAATATTAACTTAGAATATGGCTATCACGATGCTATTTATGAAGCTATTAAAAAAAGAACTGCCGATTTTGGATTAGTTGCTTATCCAAAGCCGATGTCAGGATGTATGTTTAAGATATTTGCAGAAGAAGAAATGGTTCTTGTCCAGTCCAACAAACACCACTTCTTTAAAAAGAGAAACGTTCAACTTAAAGAGCTTAACGGAATCAGCTTTGTTGGGTTAGACTCTAAGACACCAACAGGTGCAGCCATCCATCAGTATTTAGTTTCTAAAGATATCCAATTAAATCTTATTAAAGAATCTGAGAATATTGAAACAATTAAGAATGCTGTTGACGTCGGGATAGGATGTTCAATACTTCCTAAGAGCACAGTCCTACAGGAGGTTAAGAATAAAACGTTTGATATTATTCAGGTTAAAGGTCTCGATATTAAACGACCCTTAGCTATTTTATATAGCAATAAGAAAATCTTTTCAAAATCTACCCGCTTGTTTTATGAAATGATCCATAAAGACTATTCTCCATCTAAATAAGAATTATCTTTTAATGAGGCTTACCTGGATTTAGAAGCTTGGGGTCTTTTTTTCTGTGGTGAATCCCCAGAATGAGTGTTGCAAAAGGCTTCGGCATTATAAATACTGAGAATATGTTTACATCCAAAATGTTTACATTTTCTTCCCTTTGCTAAGGTTGCTATTTTCTTGGCCATGAATCTCCTTGGTAAAAAAGTATTTAAATTACCCTAAAAGCTTCCTATTCTAGCATCCTTAACACGCTATAAGGTAATAATCGTTAATTAATCTTGATCTTAAAAACCAATTTCTTTATTAAAACATTATATTCTTTATACAGGCAGGATGGACGGTGAGCTTCACCAGGGTAGAAATAAGTAAAGTCTCCCTTTGAAACAACAAGATCTGTAATCTCTTGATCAGCTTTAAAGAAGTGATAGTCCCCTATCTTATCGTACTCTCCTAGAGGGCTTAAAGATTTGGATGGTGCTATTTGCATTAATTCAATGCCTGCGACAACATATTGTAAGTCTGCATAGATTTGATGAGTCTCAAATTTATTGTCATGGGCTGGTTTTGGAGTATATTCCATGACTCTCACAAAAAGATCTTTTCCATCGATGTCTATTTGTTCATTGGGTAACATTAAACAGTGATGAGTAGAAATAAAATCTAAAATCTTATTCAATTGAGGAATAGAATAACGATCTACATTTTCAAAGTGATCAAGAATCATAGAACTCCGTTAAATGTTTTTCGATGAATGATGGAAGGTCCGTACTGGATGATGGCTGCTTTATGAGCTGCTGTTGGGTAACCTTTATGGGTTTTAAATCCATATTGAGGAAAAATAGAATCGTATTGTTCCATCATACGGTCTCGATAAGTCTTAGCGATGATGGAAGCGCAGGCAATGGATAAGCTGCTGGCATCTCCCCCGACAATGGTTTGATATCTGTAATTAAGGTTAGTTTTAAAAGCATTACCATCTACAAGGATCTTAACGTCCTTATTTTGTATTTCAGGGTTTGGGTGTTTTATGATTTGTTCCATGAGTTTGTTGACGGCCATCTCCATCGCATAAAATGTCGCATTAAGAATATTAATGTGATCAATGCCAACCTCTGAAATGAAACCGATTCCTACATAGGCCCTATCCAAGATTTCATAAAAAGCTTTTTGTCTGGCCTTGGCACTCATTTTTTTGGAGTCATCAATACGGCAGGTGAAATTAGAATCTTTCAAACAAACGGCGGATGCCACAACCGGACCTGCTAAAGGACCTCTTCCTGCTTCATCAACTCCTAAAATGAAACGGAAGCCATTTTTCTTGGCTTCCGTTTCATAAATTAAAAAACTCTCAATCATTATGTGATTAAATACAATTAAACTTGGGCAACAGCGTGAGCTGCGGCAGCCGCCTTGGCTTCTTGTAAATTAGCTGTCGTTAACTCTTGATTAACCTTAACGCGAGCGCTCTTACCTAGACGATCACGCAAATAATATAACTTGGAACGTTTGACTAAACCTTTAGAAACAACATCAATCTTTTCGATCACAGGAGAATGGATGGGGAATGTTCTTTCTACACCTTCACCAAAAGAGACCTTGCGAACAGTGAAAGCTTTGGAAAGCCCTTGTCCTTGGATTTTGATAACAGTGCCTTCAAAAAGGTGAATACGCACCTTTTCAGCTTCCTTAACCTTAATTTTCATTTTGATAATATCTCCAACATCGAATGTAGGGATATCATTACGCAATTGTTTTGCGCCGACTGCTTCTAATTTTTGAGTTCTGTTTGTCATGATGTCTTTCTCCGCTTCTGTAATAAATCAGGCCTAATTTTTTCAGTACGTTGAACTGCTTGAGCCTGACGCCATTGTTCTATCTGTTTATGATGGCCTGATAATAACACATCAGGTACTTTTAAACCACGAAAATCTGCCGGCCGGGTGTATTGAGGCCCCTCCAACAAATTCGCTTCAAAACTTTCATTAACTAAGGATTCATCCTTGCCTAAAACACCGGGGATTAATCGGCTTACGGCATCGACGAGAACCATGGCAGGAATTTCGCCTCCGGTTAAAACATAATCGCCAATGGAGAACTCTTCATCAACGAGTTGCTCTCTGACACGCTCGTCGATTCCTTCATAATGACCGCAAATGATAATCAAATTCTTAAGTTTAGTCAAGCGTTTTGCGTGCAATTGTGAAAATGACGGACCTGAAGGGGTTACGTAAATAACTATCGCTTTTCTACGACCTTTAATCTTTTTAATAGCATCAAATAAGGGCTGAGGACTTAAGAGCATGCCAGGTCCCCCTCCAAATGGTCTGTCATCCACCCTTCGTTTCTTTTGATCGGCAGAATAGTCTCTGAGGTCATGAATATGGATAACAACCTTCTTGGCATCTTGCGCTCTTTTTAGAATGGATTCACTAAAGATTCCATCAAAGGCGTTAGGAAATAAGGTGATGATATCAAAACGTACCATAGGAATTTTAAAGGGTTGCTAATAGTTCAGACTTATAATCCGTCAGAAATTTTTTTTGAAATTGTTCATAGTGATTGGCTTCAATGGCTGCACGAATGCGTTCCATTAATTTTACATAAAAATAAAGATTGTGGTAACTCATCAGCCTTACACCGGTGATTTCGTTGAGTTTCAGCAAGTGACGAATATAGGCGCGGGTATAGGTTTTACAGACCGGACAGTGACAGTTTTCATCTAAAGGGGTAAAGTCTTTCGTGAATTCACTATTGACAATGACAATACGCCCCTTAGATGTAAAGGCACTACCGTGGCGGCCATAGCGTGTAGGAATGGAACAGTCGAACATATCAATCCCAAGGCCTACAGCCCGGACAATTTGATCAGGGAGTCCTATGCCCATAAAATAACGAGGTTTGTCTTTAGGAAGATGTGGAATAACCCAGTTTAAAGCCTCAAACATTTCTTTGACGGTTTCTCCGACGCTGACTCCTCCAATGGCATAGGCATCAAATCCAATATCCATGAGTTCTTGGGCGCTTTGTTCTCGTAGGTCTTGATAGGTAGCTCCTTGAACAATGGCAAATAATCTCTGCCCTTGGTCATGCATGCCAATGTTGTGAAAGTGTTCCTTACAACGCTTAGCCCAGGCGGTAGTTCTTTTAAGGCCTCGAAGTGCACTTTTTCGATCGCACGGATAGGGAGAACATTCATCCAAAGGCATTACCATGTCAGAGCCTAAGACCTTCTGAATCTCCATAACCTTTTCAGGAGTAAAGAAGTGCATGCTACCATCGATATGAGAACGAAACTTAATGCCTTCATCGGTGATTTTTCTAAATTCAGTCAGACTAAAGGCCTGATATCCCCCGCTGTCTGTCAGAATGGGCTTGGTCCAATTCATGAATTTATGTAAGCCCCCGGCTAACTCCATAATTTCTAATCCAGGTTTCAGGTATAAATGATAGGTATTCGAAAGCACAATGGGAGAATCCATGTCATTGAGATCGATACTCGACATGGTTTTAACCGTCGCTGTGGTGGCAACAGGCATAAAGAAAGGGGTTGGGACGTCTCCATGAGGAGTATGGACCGTTCCCCTCCTGGCTGGGGTGTTTAGATCTTTGTTAATGAGTGTATACATAATTTAGATAATCAGCATGGCATCGCCATAACTATAAAAACGATATTCTTCCTTGATAGCTTCTTGGTAGCCCTTTATGACTAAATCATATCCACCAAAAGCACAAACCAGCATAAGCAGACTGCTGTAAGGCAGGTGAAAGTTTGTCACTAAATGGTCGGCCATTGTAAACGAAAATCCAGGATAAGCAAAAAGATTTGTTATTCCCTTCAAGGGAGCGCCCTGTCCTAAGGATTCTAAAACACGACAGCTTGTTGTTCCTACGGCACAGACAGGTTTTGAGCTGCTCTTAGATTTAAGAATTCTTTGATAGATTGTCTTTGAAACTTCATATGCCTCTTCGTGCATCACATGGTGACGAATATCTTCGCACTCAATAGGTTTAAAGGTTCCATAACCAATATGCAGTGTTAGCGGTAGAAATTCATGTCCCTGAAGTTTTAATCGTCCTATGAGAGTATTCGTAAAGTGTAACCCTGCCGTCGGGGCGGCCACTGAACCCAACTCCTTGGCATAGACGGTTTGATAATAACGTTTATCTGAAGCATCATCTTCTCTTTTAATATAAGGTGGCAAAGGGATGTGTCCATTTTTTTGAAGAATTTTAAGGATATTTTTTTGGTTGAATCGAACAATTCGTTGCTCTTTATCGATGAGGGTCGCTTGCAGATTCTTCCCAAAGTCTAAGATTTGTCCGACGTGTATTTTCTTAAGGGGCTTGAGCAGGGCTTCAAAAGAATAACCGTCTTCAAGGGCTTTAAGCAGAAAAACCTCCACCTGGCCCCCTGTGTCTGTTTTAAATCCCAACAGACGAGCCGGAATGACCTTGCTGTTATTAACAACAAAGGTTGTCTTAGACGGCAAGTATTTCTGGATATGATTAAAGGTGTCCTGTCTGATGGTTTGATTCTTACGGTCAATAATCATCAGGCGGGCTTGATCCCGTCTCTTTAAAGGATGTTGAGCGATGAGATTCTCGGGAAGCTCATAAAAATAGGACTTTAAACTAAAAACGTTGGTCATGAAATTATTTGTTTGAAGATGAGAATTTAGAGGGGGTTGCTTCTTTAAAAGGCAACTTGGATATTTGCAGATTGTGATAATCCATCATTTGAGAGTTGGGATAATAATAAGCTAGAATTTGTTTGTAATTGAATTGTTGATCCGCCATGCCGCGTGCTCCCCATTGACACATTCCTACACCATGCCCCCAACCTTTTCCTGTAAAGGTTACAAAATATCCTTGCAAGGTTATTTCGTAATTATTACTTTTTAGATCATTAGGACCTATGATTTCTCGAAAGTCTTTTCCTGAAATAATCGTTTCATGCCCATCCCGGCTTGTTATTTTAATGTTTTTGATACGTTCGCTACGGTCACGTTCCAGAATAGAAATATCTTTAATTAAATCCATCTTAAAACCATTTTTTATAAGACTCAATTGAATATCTCTTAAACGATAGTTCTTTTTCCAATGCATATGAGGAGAATCCTGACAAAACATACAAGGCACTCCCCGAAGAGGCTGAATATCAATATCCCATAGTTCTTTGGCATCTTCAGTCATTCCACCACAGGTAGCGTGAAAATAGGCAGGTAGAATTTTATTTTGATAGGTTAAAATTTGACCGGCTGTTCTGTCAACGGCAAGTCCTGTACGGTAGCGTTCAGAATCCTTACCTCCATAAACTTGAGAGTAAATATCATTAGTAACATCATAATCACTCAGATGGCTTGAGTTTATTTTATATAATGCGTAGGTTCGTGTGGCTACGGCTTGAGCCTTGAGAGCTTCCATAGCCCAATGGTGAGAAACCTCATGATACATAACCCCTTTAATATAATCTTCAATATCGATGCTGTTAATGGCTGTAATACGATTGTTAGGTGTTCTCATGATAAGAATATCGCCACGAAAACTATGGTTATTAATGGAAATTGAAGATTCTTTATTAGGTTTAATGAGGAGGTGTTTGACAGGATAAACATTCATCCCCATAAAAAGGCCTTTGTCTAAAAGTCGCACACGGGCTTTAATGACATTATGCCCTTTACTAATAACCTTATTAGAATCAGGGTCAATAAAACTGTAAAACCCTTCAATAGTAAGATTGAGCTCTCTGGCATCACGGACAATGGCAACCCGAACCATTTTGCGAGGAAGATTGTCATGTTTGACAACTTCAGCGGTAGCCCCAACAGCACCTAAGAGGATGGCCACAAAGAAGAATGTCAGAAGAATTTTTTTCATGATTTATGATGGATTAAAATTTAAAATAAATTTGAATTTATATTATAACTTTAATTGAGGAAATTAGGCAGATTTTTTATTAGAAAAACGCCTCAGATATGAACCTTGGGGTTTCTGTTAAATAATGGCAAGCAGATACAATCCAATGACACAAGCAAAGCCACCCAACCAGACTAAGGATCTTAACGTGGATTGGTCGAGGATGTAGCAGATTCCATGGAGAATGCGAAAGAAAACAAATGAGACGGCTAATATGGTTATGGAGTGTTCCGATGCTCCCGCAATGTGGGCTAGGATGACGCCTACAGCAAAGGCGGGGAAACTTTCAAAAGCATTCAGATGGGCGTAATGAGCACGTTTAGCCCTCCCTTCTAGCTTTTGCAAGAATTCCCGTGGTGATCGATTGTCATAATTCTTTGTTGAAAACTTCGCATAGCCCACTAAAACATATGGAAGAATAACAGCCACAAGTACACACAGATAAGCGATCGTCATCTTAACTCCTCCTTAATTACCATTCTAAAGCTCCACCAGTTTGATACTCGGTGACGCGGGTTTCGAAGAAATTTTTTTCTTTCTTAAGATCAATAACTTCACTCATCCATGGAAAAGGATTAATGGATTTGTATTGCTGAGGAAGATTGAGTTTTTCTAATCTTCGGTCAGCAATATATTGAACGTATTCTCGAAGCAAGGTGGCGTTTAAACCCAATACTCCTCGAGGTAAGCATTCCTGAGCATAGGCGCATTCTAATTCGACGGCGCGTTTGATACGTTGAATCATGTATTCTTTAAACTCAGCAGTCCAGCAATAGGGATTTTCTTCAATAATGGTATTGATAAGCTGAATCCCGAAATTCATATGGATACTTTCATCGCGTAAAATGTATTGAATTTGTTCGCAAACACCAGGCATTCTATTTTGACGTCCAAATGACAACATCGTCACAAAACCGCTGTAAAAGAAAATGCCTTCAGTGACAACGTAAAAGGCAATCAGGTTCTCGATAAACTTTTGTAATCCTTCTGTTGTTGTTAAATCCATAGTCACATCCATAATACCATCGGTACAACTCATCGAGAATTCATCCTTCTCGTAGATTTCTTTATTCTCTCGATACATATTAAAGATTTCCGTCTCATCTAAAGACAGAGATTCCGCAATGTATTGAAAGGTGTGGACATGGATGGCTTCTTCAAAGGCTTGCCTAAGAAGGTATTGGCGGCATTCTGGATTGTCGACCATTTTATAGATAGACAAGACAATATTGTTGCCGACCAAGGTTTCTGCTGTTGAGAAAAATCCCAAATTACGTTTGATGACATGACGCTCGTCGTCGGTAAAGGCTTGGGGGTTTTTCCATTGTTCAATGTCTCTTTGCATGGAAACTTCTGTAGGCATCCAATGATTAGCGCAGGCATCTAGATAAAAATGCCAGGCCCATTTATATTTAATAGGAACTAGTTGATTCACATCCACCGTACGACCATTTAGAATGATTCTTTTGCGATCAGCAGAAACCCTGTCACGGGTCATGCGAAGGCCTCCGCTGCATTCTTTTTGTTTTGATTCTTCTGGCATTTAAATTTCCTCTCTATTTATTTTTGTCACCCCCGAATGTTTTAGTCGGGGGTCCAGGCCTGCCTGCCGGTAGGCAGAGTTTGCTAGTGTTCTAGATGCCCGACAAATACATTCGGGCATGACAGAATAAATTTATTGACACGATTCACAATCTTGAACAAGTTCAGACGTTGGTTTAGCCCCTTTATGAGAGTTATCTACCACATGACCTTTGTCATCCCGTTCACGAGAACCCACCACATTAGCATACTTAGTAACATCCAGGGTGCTTTTCTCGATACGAGTCGCCCCCATGGAACGCAAGTAATATGTCGTTTTAAGACCTCTTTCCCAAGCAAACATATACATTTCACTAATCTTCTTACCGCTGGGATTCGCCTGATAAAGATTGAGACTTTGCCCCATATCGATCCACTTTTGACGACGAGAAGCAGCCTCAATAATCCATTCATAATCGATTTCAAAAGCTGTGGCGTATTTGGTTTTAAGATTAGCTGGAATGCGTTTGATTTCCTGAACGCTTCCGTCGAAATATTTAAGATCGTCGATCATTTCCTGATCCCAGATACCCAATTTCTTTAAATCTTCAACAAGATATTCGTTGGTGACGGTAAATTCTCCGGAAAGATTACTCTTCACAAAGATATTCTTGTACATAGGTTCAATGCTTTGAGTCACCCCGCAAATATTTCCAATCGTCGCTGTCGGAGCAATCGCCATAACCAAACTGTTACGAAGACCGTTGTGTTGAATGGCTTGACGAACGGGTGTCCAATCCATGGAACAGGTACGGTCCATGGTTAGGTAGCCCCCGCGTTCTTTGTCTAACAGATCAATCGTATCTATAGGAAGCAGCCCCCTGTCCCATTTCGATCCTTTGTAGCTGGAGTAAGTTCCTTTTTCTTTAGCCAATTCCGTCGAGGCGAGTAAGGCGTAGTAGGAGATAACTTCCATGCTTTGATCAGCAAATTCGATAGCCTCTTTAGAAGCATAGCTGAGATTTAGTAAATAAAGGGCGTCTTGAAATCCCATAATTCCCATCCCGATAGGACGATGACGGCTATTGGCATTCTTTGTTTCTGGTGTGGGATAATAGTTAATATCAATAACGTTATCTAACATGCGTGCAGCAGTTAGGATTGTTTCTCTTATTCTCTGTTGGTCGATTCCATTTTTAGTTGTATGGGCAGCCAGGTTGATAGAACCCAGATTACAGACAGCTGTTTCTTCCTTGGATGTGTTCAGAAGAATTTCTGTACACAGGTTAGAACTATGGACAACTCCCGCGTGATCTTGGGGAGAACGGATATTGGATGGGTCCTTCCAGGTAATCCAGGGATGTCCTGTTTCAAACACCATGGATAACATCTTTCGC
Organism: Candidatus Omnitrophota bacterium; assembly: GCA_015233165.1. Lineage (GTDB taxonomy): Bacteria > Omnitrophota > Gorgyraeia > Zapsychrales > Fredricksoniimonadaceae > JACQCF01. Next base: position 103,967 of record JADFYF010000001.1, on the reverse strand, counting down.
CATAACTGAACAGCAGAGATGACCTTAAAATGTTTAATCTTTCCTTCTTTAGCCAATTGTTCATATTCTTCATAACGTTTTTCAAAAGCCTGGCCGTAGATATGGTGTAGATCAAGGGTTTCTGAGGATGAAAATAATGTCCAATCACCATTGGTCTTAACCCTTTTCATAAATAAATCAGGAATCCAGCTGGCGGTATGCATATCATGCGTACGTCGGCGTTCATCACCTGTATTCTTACGCAGTTCAAGGAAATCTTCGATATCCAGGTGCCAGACTTCCAAATAAGCGCACATAGCGCCTTTACGTTTACCGCCTTGATTAACAGCTAGGGCGGTATCATTGGCTACCTTTAAAAAAGGAATAATCCCCTGACTTTTCCCATTAGTTCCTTTAATCCGAGATCCCATAGCACGAACATTGGTCCAATCATTGCCCAGACCGCCACTCCATTTAGAAAGCATGGCGTCGTCTTGAATACATTTGAAAATATGCCAAAGATCGTCTTCAATGGTCGTTAAGAAGCAGGAGGATAACTGTGGATGACGAGACCCGGCATTAAATAATGTTGGAGTCGAACACATGAAACGGAAGGTTGAAAGAATATGATAAAATTCAATCGCACGCTTGTTCTTTTGCTCACCCTCATTAATAGACAATCCCATAGCGACGCGCATCCAAAAAATTTGAGGGAGTTCAATACGTCTATCCTGAGAATGGATAAAATAACGGTCATAGAGGGTCTGTAACCCCATATAACGGATAAGAAAATCACGCTCCGGGACAATTGCCTTAGAGAGTTCTTTAAGATTAAAAGACTTTAAAATCGGATCTAATAATTCTAGAGAAACGGCTTGGCTGACGTATTTGATAAAATATTCAGGGTATTCAACACGAATACGTTCAAAAGAAGTCTCAGAACCTAAGGCTTCAGTGTATTCCATCAAAAGAAGCAGTCGAGCGGCAACAAAGGAATAATTAGGTTCTTTCTCGATAAAACTACGCGCCGCCATGATATTGGCCTGTGCCATTTGGTGTTCATTCATACCATTGAAATAATTTTTAACAGCTTCTTTAAAAAGTATTTCTGCCGAAACATTGGATAATGATTTGCAAGAGGTTTCAAATTTAAATCGGATTTCATCTAAATCAATAGGGCGCTCTTCCCCTTTGTCATTCTTAATAATCAGATTCTTGACCCATTCAACCGATTCTTCGACCTGAACTTGTTTGTTGCGTCTGTTCTTAGCACGTTCTTCTCTGTAGATAATGTAGCGTTTGGCTACATCATGATACCCGCCACTCATGATCATTTTCTCAACGATGTCTTGAATGTCTTCAATGGTTATGGATTTACCATCTGGCCAGCGCGTTTGGATTTCAGCGACGACTTTATCAGAAAGTTCATGAGCTTTTTCAATCAAAATGTCATTGTACACGCCTTTATTGTGGGCGATTAAGGCCTTAGCAATCGCTAAGGTGATTTTCTCTTGTTTAAAGGAGACAATTTTACCATCACGTTTGATAATTGAAAAAAGTTCAAATAATTGTCGGCGGGTGGCGTGATGACGACGATAGCTGGCGTAACGTTCGCCAACTTCTTTATGACCATTTTCATAGAGTTGACGGATAACCTCATCCTGGATCTCTTCCACGGTTAAAAAAGGTTTTTGAATACCTCTTTCTTTTAGAACAACGACAACACAATCACTTACTCGTTGAGCTTCTTTAACATCTTCAGAAGACAGCTCAGATTCACGTGGCAGGCCTAACTGTTCTTTAAAAGCATTAGCTACGGCATGCATAATGCGATGGGGAACAAATTCAATCACCTGTCCATTTCGCTTTTGAACCTTGATGTCAAACGTGTGAGTTGGGGTGGATAAAGACATTCGAACAACCCTCCTAGAAAGAATTAAAATGGATTAAAACACTATATATGTACATTTGAGATAAATAAGGTACCACATATAGTAGTTATGAAACAAGGGTGAGTCAAAAGGTTTATGAGAAATTTCTAGTGTCATTGCGAGTCTTGACATATCTTAGTCAAGACTCGCAATGACACTCTTGTGGAATTATTTCTTTATTGCAGCAGTGTAACGCTTTTCAACTTCTTGCCAATTGACAACGTTCCAAAATGCGGCGATGTAGTCAACTCGGCGGTTTTGATAATTTAAATAGTAGGCATGCTCCCAAACATCGATCGTTAAAAGAGGATGTTTACCTTCATTAAGAGGAGTATCTTGGTTAGCCGTTGAGGACACTTCCAACTTCCCTTCCTTGGTTAAAGATAACCAAGCCCAACCGCTGCCGAAACGTGTCGTCGCTGCAGCGGCAAACTTTTCTTTAAAAGCGTCAAAAGAGCCAAACTCTGTATTAATAGCGTCAGCAACCTTACCTGTAGGAATTCCTCCAGCGTTAGGTCCGATGATGGTCCAAAAAAACGTATGATTCGCATGCCCACCACCGTTATTACGAACAGCGTTACGGATATCTTCTGGGACTGCGTTTAAGTTGGAAATTAAATCTTCAACACTTTTAGCCTCCAGGTCAGCCTTGCCCTTGATGGCATTGTTAACGTTATTAACGTAGGCCTGATGATGCTTGGAGTGATGAATTTCCATGGTGCGAGCGTCAATATGTGGTTCTAAAGCGGTGTAGGCGTAAGTGAGTATTGGTAATGTGTAGGCCATTTAGTTCTCCTTAACTTTGTCATTCCCGAATATTTTTGTCGGGAATCTAGTAGTTGCAACCTCTGGGCCCCCGATAAAAACATTCGAGGGTGACAAAGGTAGATTATATCGATTGAACCGCGGTTAAAACTTCTTCGTAATTAGGTTCTGTTGCCACTTCTTTAACTAACTGAGTATAACGCACCTTCCCATCTTGATCGACGACAAAAATACTACGGGCTAATAAACTTAAACCTTTAATCAAAACGCCATAACTCTCGCCAAAATTACTGCGATAATCCGAGAGGGTTATTACAGCGGTCGAATTGGTAGCACCGCACCAGCGTTTTTGAGCAAAGGGAAGGTCTTTACTGATGGTTAGCACAACCAGGTCGCTGTGTTTAGAGGCTTCCTGATTAAAACGCTTAGTCTGCAGATCGCAGATACCTGTATCTAAGGAAGGAACCACCGATAAAACCACCTTTTTCCCTTTAAATGAGGAAAGCTTCACCTCAGAAAGGTCGTTGGCGACCAAGGTCACATCAGGAGCATTGTCCCCTACCTTAATTTCATTGCCAAGCAGGGTTAAGGGATTGCCCTTCATAGTAATAAGCCCATTACGTTCTGACATCATTGACCTCCTAGGAATATTTTTATTTAGCGAAATACTCTTCTAAACCCTTTTGGTCCGCCTTCATGGCTTTGTCACCTTTATGCCAATTGGCGGGACAAACCTCGCCATTATTCTCGAAAAATCTTAAAGCGTCGACCATACGTAAAGTCTCATCAACGCTGCGTCCTAATGGCAGATCATTGACGACTTGATGACGAACAACACCTTTTTTATCGATCAAGAACAGACCGCGATAAGCAATTCCTGCTCCATCAACTAAAACATCATAATCACGGGCAATGGTTTTATTAATATCTGAGACGATGGGATAGGCTACCCCTTCGATGCCCCCTTTAATCTTAGGAGTTCTTAGCCAGCATAGGTGGCTAAAATGAGAATCGACGCTAACTCCTACGACTTCTGTTTCTCTTTTACGGAATTCATCTAATTTCTCACTAAACGCATGTAATTCCGTCGGACAAACAAAGGTGAAATCTAAAGGATAGAAAAACAGGACAACATATTTTCCTTTAAGACTAGAAAGGCTGAAATCTTGTATAAGATTTTGGCCTTGAACGGCGATCGCTTTGAAATCTGGGGCTTGTTTTCCAACAAGTACGGACATAACAACCTCCTGCTGATGAATGGTTTTAGGTGAGCTTTTGATCTACAGCCCAGACATACTACAATCTTCTTTTTATTTGTCAATCGTTTGGTATAATCGATCTATGTTCATATATAAAACTCAAATTCGATTACACGATACCGACGCTGCAGGCCTGCTTTTCTTTGCCAATCAGTTTGTTTTGGTCCATGATGCGTATGAAAAGTTGCTTCAGAAATTAGGTTTTGGCTTTGAAGCCATTATTAAAAAACGAGCTTACTTCCTTCCCATTGTTCATGCCGAAAGCGATTATAAGGCCCCTTTATTTGTTGGTGATGACATTACGATTAGTGTTAAGCTGGAAAACCTTGGCACCACTTCCTTCATCTTCGTTTATGAGATTCACAATCAACGAGGTGTTTTGGTGGGAACAGCAAGGACAGTGCACGTCACAATTAATAAGAAAACCAAGAAAAAGATTACCCTGCCTAAAGATCTTAGAGCCGCTCTCAACAACAGCTTCTAAACTAAACTTTTGCCAGCAGTTCTTCTTCCTTACGTGGAACATGGATGCCCAATAGAGGAAATGGGCTAGGGATTTGAGTCATGCTTTCAATGGTAAAAGAAAATCCTTCGAACCCACCCTGCATTAATTCATTAAGCTGGGCTGGGTCAAATTGAACAATCACCGTCTTGCCCATGCGATTGATATTGATTTGATTAAGGTCGACACCGCCGTTGTCTGCTGGGTTAACTTTTGAAACTTGTAACATAGCCCTGTCCGGTTCAATTAATTTGCTTTCTAGTTTTTGGTCGCTATATCGTAAAAGAATCCAATTTAAAACGACCATCGCCGAATCAGAAGTATTTATTTTTAATTCTTCAATAGCCTTATATTTATCGGATAGTTCCAACTGTCCCCCTTTTAATTGCCAGTCATCAGTTCCTGAACCTGCCAAAGCATGATGAAAATCAACCTTTATAATAGTTTTTACCCTATCCCACAAAATTGGATTCTTTACAAACTGATCCCATGCATCGGGAGTAAAGAAGGCATCCGTTGTAATGGATTGACCTTTATAACTCTCTGTTACAGGCAAAAAACGATTATTCTTATCAACTAACTTGGATGCCGGGTTAATTTTCTGCCGAGCATTCTCAATATCATAATAACTAAATGACTTAACCGCTGCCACTTCGCCCTTGCCTTCTTTCCATAATCCGGCTAATTTCTGTTTATACGTAAGACGATCATCCGTTGATTTATTTGCTCCTACCAACTTTTCATCTTCAATTTTATATGACTTCATTTTTCCCCATTCTTCCTTCGTCAGCTTCTGGACAAACCATGATCTGCGCTCACGATTTGAATCACCAACTTTATCATAACCTTCATATCCAATAAACATGATAGGGTTTTTAAATCCCTCTTTAAGACCCGTCTCTTGTTGGCCTTCTTCCTTGGCAGCCTTTAAATGCGACTCACCCACTCCCAAATGTCCACCATAAGCTGAAAGATGATCGTCATAATTATCTTTATTTCTTAACTGTAGGACGACGTTCCCCTCCGGATCTAATAAAACTACATTAGCTGTTTCATGAATATAGCCGAATTTCTCAGCTATCTTGCGATCGATACGGCCAATAACCATACCGTTTTGTGTAACATCACTAAGGATATGAACTTCTTCACCTTTAAAATTAGAAGCTTTTGCATTTAAAAAAGCCATGACCTGAGTTATTCTTTCTTGTGAATTCAATCGCCCAAGAGCGGACTCTAGCTGAATGATTTGTTTCTTGATCCTCTCATCATTTCTTACACGTTTTGAAATAAACCCTCCTGATTTTGCCTCGTCATCAATCTTCTTTAAAACAGCTTTATATTGAGCACGTAAAGTGACATGTAAAGATTCTGTTTCATATTTATCATCATCTGTGCCCGGACCAGCAAGCATGTGCTGTTCTTCAACCAATTTTATTATATTCTTTTCACCCTCTGTTAAGAAATCACTGGAATGACGTAAATTAGCTACCTTTGTGTCATATACATCTTTAGTAGTAATTTCATCCTGCTCTCTAAGCAAAGCTAATTCTGAGTCTGATAGATGATGAGATATAAATCTAGAGCCAATCATGGCTTTATCTCCTTTCATCTGCCGTTCAAGCAGATTAATATTCGAACTTATACTCAAATATTTCGGATTAGTTACCGTATCTGTAACTTCTACATATTGTCCATTAGATCTACTGTTATCATGATCATCCGGATTGATCCATCTATGAGAAGTTTCCTCAATAGTTACAGGCGTATGGCTGCGTTCATTCCTCCAAGCCGATAACGTTTTTTCCGCAGAAACCGTATAACCTCGTCTATATAATTGCGCTATCAAAGCAATTGAAATAGCATCGACTTTAATTTTAATAGAACCTATCAAGTAATCCGAGAATTGTTTAAGATTTGCATCATTTAACATATCAATTAAGTGTTGTGCATCATTGATATTGATCAAATTCTTTAAGATATCAGGAATAGAGAATTTGTTCTGAGGTTTAGCGATGACTCCAGCAATGGCTTCAATGGCCGCTTTACGAACATCTTCATCGTTGTGGACCAACATACCCGTAATCTTTTCTACATTACCCGTTAGTTTCCAACCAGCAATCCTCGTTTTAGCAAACATCGCCGAATCGTTGATTTGTTTTGGCGTTGGCCCGAGCAAGGCGATGTTTGTTAATGGATTGCCTCTTTCAATTTTCAAAACCTCTTGTTGATCGATGACTTCCTTTGTTTCATCCATTTCAACGTACATATCGTAAACATAGGGATTCTGTACACTCCGCCCTGTTTTTTCTTCACGATATGTTGCTGGTTGATAAATAACTTTAAAACCATACCCTTCGTTTTTAATTCTAACGGCTTCAGGAAATAATTCTTCAAGATAACTGATTCGATCAACCCTAGTTAGTTCTAGTTCTAATTTGTCATATGTTTCTGAATCGGACTGTCTTAATCTTTCTAATCTTAATTTATGTGCTTGTTCAGCTAACTTTCTGGCGTCTTCAACTTTTTTCTGATTTGCTTTTTGAATTCGTGATTTTATGAACAACCCGCCCGCAATTATCGCCCCAGCTACAACAAGACCTACAGTTAAGCTTATCATCGCCCCATCGCTTGTAATTGCCGACATAGTCCCATTATGTTTTAACTTCATTTCCATTGGGAGAACTCCCCCCGAGAAATACTTCCTTGGTGTTACCTGTCCATCAGATGTTGCATCTTCCTTGATGTAATTAAACACACCCTTCTTATACGCTTGAAGATAACGGTTATAGATCTCTTGCTTAACAGATGGATCAAAGAGATTGATCCCCTTGACCTGGTTCTTATTCTTATAAACAGCGTCTAGAAGACCGTTTTGAACGGTTTCTTTGTACCACTTGGCTAGAATCAAGGCTTCATAAATCTGACGTAAAGGAGCAAAGTTTTTACCTGTGTTAACTTCCTTGGTGATCTCTGGAATAACGATTTGGCGGACAATATTAGACCCAACGGAAATCATGTCATTGCGTAGAATCGTGTGTTTCTGTTTTGCCAAATAGTCTTCATCCAGCATAACCTTCAGGGTGGATTGTGTCACATAGGCGGCATTGCCATTCTCAAAAACTTGTGCCTGATCCGGTAGGATCCAAACCTTATTAAAAGTATTAACAGGAATCTTGGTTGTGCCAAACTTCTCTTGGGCTTGTTTGTATACTCTGCTCCAAAACTCTTTACCTAAATCTTTCTCAGGATAAATAAGGGAAGCTGTTAACTGCTTAAGGATATAATCTTGCGCTAATAAGTCTCTACCTAGATCTGTTTGGCCTAAAGCTGTTGGAACCATACGGTCTTTTTCATAAGGAGACAGATTAACCCACAGATCCCCTTCCGGGATGGTCAGACCAGCCAAGAAATATTTGATCAGTTGATTCGCTTGTTCTTTAACGAAAGCAGAGTCCCGAGGCCCTTTACCTGTATCAACAATAAATTGAAACTCTAAGGGTTTCTTAGGATTGACGACCAGACCTTTTAAAGTTAAAGGTACATAGGGTGTAGACACCCCCAACATGGTCCCAGGAACAGGAAGCTGATTGATACTGAAGTCTTGAGCATGAACATATTGGAAATTACTAAGAATAAAAGTGGCACAAACTAATACAGCAATAAAACGTTTAAACATTGATCCCCCTGGGTTGAGAAGTAATAAGAATTATAAAATGACAGTTTAAATGGGATTTTCAACTTCAGGGTGAGGAAAGTATGCCATAGATTTCTTAAATGTCAAATTTCCGGGAGTCAACCGGGCATTACAAAAAATAAAAAGCCAACCAATGAATGAATCACTGGCTGACAAAATAATTTAGTTGGTCTAAATAATTATTTTAAGGCTAAAACTTTATCTGAGTGGACTTCTAATCCTAGAATAGGAAGAGCACTTGTGATAGGTGTAATCCGGATAACAACAGGTACAATACCTAAAAAATCCCCATGTTGAAATTCAGCAACCATCGCAGGGTCAAATTTCATCTCGATACCATTCCCTGCAATATCCAAACTCATATTTTTAGCGTTTAAATCAATACCACCAGGAGGTATAACAGGAGAAACAAACGCTTCACGCATCGCCTTCATAGCCGCATCAGAGACACCAAATTCTTTCCTTACTTGGGGTGGAAGTTCTGTTGCTCCCAATTCTATAATTTCTCCTCTTGCATTGACTCGTGCGAAAACTGGTGAATTATTACGCTCTGCATCTAAATGGGCTACATAAAGATTTCCTTCAAATGCAGTGAAGGCCGTGAGATTAGTTACTGCTATTGTTTGTCTGGTTCGCTCAATCACAATAGGCAGTTCTCCATCTCCTGTTGGGTCATAAAAACCTAAGTCTGGTCTATTAACTTTGGGAATCTCATTTATTCGGTTATCAATGTCAGCAAGCGTCATAACACGTTTATAATTCATTTTAACTGGCTCTTTAGCTGGTGTTACAGTTGTAGGTATAGTCTTATCAGGGGAAAATACATGTACAATATTCCTTGGGTCAACTCTATAACGAACATGCCCTTCATAAAAACCATATCTCCAAATGTAATAAGGAACCATCCCAGAGAATTTTACTGAAGCCCCATTCTGCATATTGGTAACAACATAGTCTTTATTGGTGGCTACCCCATCATTAAAGATTGACCATTGCATTCCTCGGTAACTGACAAAATTTGCTCTATAGAGTATTCCTTTATAATGAAAATTTATACTTTCCTGACTAAATCCTACACCATATTTTTCTTCAATTTGTTCCAAAAGATTCATCGCATAAAATAATGGTTCTGCAAGCTGTTGATGCGTCAAACCGAGACTTCTTACAAAGCTATTATCTGCTTTCAAGACGTCCACAAGTTTTTCTTTAGCATCTATGAATCCAGCCTCCGAAGAAGTACCAGGTCTTGCTCTTTGCTCTATCTCGTTAATAGACATGCCAGTAAGGTTTGTTAACTTGGCTATGGTTTCATTGGTATTCACACCACCCATAACAAAACCAGATGCATTAGGGGCTTCTGTGTAAGTCTGTTCTTTGCTAACTGGCATGTTAATCTCATCTAACGCATCTAATGACTTGAATCTAAGATTCCAACCCTCGATATAGTATTGGAGCGGCCCTTCTTGAAATAAAATACCATCTTTTTCATATCCTAAAATTCTCGGATTCTTAGAATACCGTTTTTCCATCGCAAAATTATCTGTGCCAATAAATAAAATTTTATCATTCCTATAAACAACTATTGTTTTCTTATTATCTCCCACAACCTCATATATACCACTTCCAGGAATAACTTCAGTAAAAGGGTTGTTAACAAAACTATCTTTCAATGAAGCTGAGGGGATTTTCTTGATAAAATCTGATAAAAAACCTACCAATGTTTTTGTTTTCCCATCTTTAAAAACAATCAATAATGACTTACCTGGATTTTTCCATACTTGAGTTACAACATCTAAACTCTTTATATCTGCCAAATTTTCTCCTTTTAATAGGAAATTTGTGTACATTACTTCAACCCTACCATCATTGTGAAGTTTTATTAAATCATTATTACCCAAATAGTAACCCCCTCCAAGTTCCTCAAAATTTGCGTTCTTTAAGGCAGCGACATTTGATACCATTGCTCCATCAAACCCCTGTATTTTCTTGGTCATATTCACCGTAGCCATAGCTAAGTCACCATCAGGTGGGACATTATCACCCGGCTGTAAATTCTGTTCACGGACAATCAATTTAGCAGGTGGTATTTGAAAAATACGCTCCCCACCTGAGAAATACTTACGTGGCAGTGGTTGTTTGCTTACAGCATCCATGTCATCCTTGATATAATTAAAAACACCTTTCTTATAAGCCTTTAAATACTGTTCATAAATTCTCTCTTTAACTGCTGGGTCATCAGATAAAACTCCTCCCGTTTTTCCTTTATTACTATAAACCTGATTAAGCAAAGCGTCCTTCAAAGCCAATTTATACCATGAAGCTAAAATCATTGAATAAAACATCTGACGTAGCGGTGCAAAATTTTGGCCTTGATTAACTTCTTTCTCAAGCTCAGGGATAATTATTTCACGGACAATTTGAGAAGCCACTGTATGGATTTTATTATCATTGCTCACTTGCTTAATAGCTGAGTGTTTATCCAGTGCCATATAATCTTCTTCAAGCATGACCTTCAAATGAGAACCAACCACATAAGCTACATTGTTACGTTCCAAGACCTTAGCCTTATCAGCTATAATCCATACCTTATTAAATGTATTCACTGGTACCTCCGCCGTGCCATACATCTGTTGAGCTTTTGTATAAATCCTGTTCCAAAATTCTTTACCTAATTGTTTCTCTGGGTAGATAAGCGATGCGGTCAACTGTTTTAAAATATAATCCTGTGCGAGCATGTCACGGCCCAGTTCTGTTTTTCCCAACTCATTTGGAATCATCCTGTCCTTCTCATATGGAGACAAGTTAACCCACAAGTCATCTTCTTTAATGGTTAGGGAGGCCAAAAAATACTTAATAAGCTTCTCAGACTCAGATTTAAATTTAGGACTGTTGACAGGAAGACCTGATTTACCTGTATCAAGGATAAAATCAAATAAAAGGGGATTTTCAGGATGAACTTTAAGACCTTTAACCAACACTGGCACATAGGTCGAGCTTAAATTGACCATAGTACCAGGTTTGGGAAGATTTAACTGCTCTTGAGCATGGCTTTTCTGAGGTACCACAATCAAAGAAGCTGTAAAACTAATGATAATCCATGCTGAAATAAAACGTTTCATATTTTCCTCATTTTTACTTTCTAGCAAAAGTATGCCATATTATATAAGGAAAAACAACCGCATCAGGAGTACATTAAATTATATAATATGAGTACACCGTTGAAGAATTGAATATTTATTCCGGCAGGGGATGTCTGAGATGAAAAACGGGTTTATCTTAGTTTAAGAGTTTTTGGGAGTCAAGAAATTCTAGGTAACAGCTAAAGTATCGGCGTCATTTAGTCCAAGGAAGGTTTTGATATTTGTCATGGGTTGGATGCTGATAATCACTGGCGTAAAGCCGGGGGCGTTTTGAAGCTGGGCGAGTTGCGCAGAATCAAGATGAAATTTAATCTCGCCACTGCCATCGTTTCGGACTTGCATAGCTTTATCTGAGGTGAGGTCGATACCACCAGTTTCATCCCTCGCTAAACGTCCATCTGACTGCTCACTGCTTCTATCTTTTTGCTCCGCGTTAAAGAAGATACCACTTTTAGACCTATCGTTGCTGACTGAAGTATCCACTAAATGAATGCCCTTAATTATGCCAAAAGTTCCGTTATGTCTAAATTCCTGCTTGAAATCAAAAGTATATCTAACAATGGAACCTTCTTTTGTCATCATTTGTAACGTAATTCCTCTTGTTATCACCTTCTTTCCTTCTTCACCTCTTCTGTTGTAATGGTATCCTAAAAGAGCGCCTCGCAAAGAATTGTCAACTCCCTGAAGATTTTTAAAAGAAACTTCAATTTCCTTAAAAATAAAATTACTTAAAAACTTATTATCTTCTTTAAACTCTTGTGGCGACTCTAGCATTTCATGTTCGTTCTGAGTTGTCTGCCAACCGGAACCGCCATAATATTTATCCAGCTTCAATTTTAAATTATCCAAAGTATCAGCAGAGATTATTTCTGCGTCGATATTTTGACCCTTTAAATAATCCTTGGCTGTAATATCAATAGCTAAATGGAGTCCACCGACTAACACATACGTCACAAAATGGTGACTGTACTGCATAAAGTCCACATCACTAACGATAATTGATGTATCTGTCGCATATTTATTAGTCATGATATTTAAAGCCAATCTTGTGCTACATTCCCAACATTTAGAAGCCAAACCACTCACTTCTTTATGTGTTTTCACAACATCAGCAGCTATTTCATCTAAAATATTTTTGGGAACATCTCCATGAACTCTCAAATTAACATCCTTAGTTTTTATATCTGTATAGGCAATTTCTACTGCATTCATCGCCTGATCAGAGGAATTCATGGCTTTATCTGCAGACAATTGGGCACTGTCCCGATTTTTGTCCTTAGGCTTGATTGCCTTTATAAAATAAAATTTAGGACCAACCTCTATCGTCAATTCTTGACTTTCAACAATCTCTTCTCTATAAAAAGAAGAAAATCCGATTTGTTTGAGAGCTGTTTGTATTTCTTTAAGGGAATAATACAGAAATCCTGTTATCTTTGATGAAGCTTCCTTTTGCTTGTCGCTCTGTATTTGAGGGGCAGTTATAACAATGTTTCCTCCAGGTTTTAAAACACGAAAAGCTTCTCTTAACGACTGATCCAATGACATCGCACCTATCGATTCATTAAATACAACAGCATCAAAATGATTCTCCTCAAACATTGTCCCTAGATCATTGGCATCCGCCACAAGAGCCTTAACTCCTTTGCTTTTGGCAATCTCCACATTATGCGCACTAACATCTACAGCCGTCACATCCAATCCTTTTTGCTGCAATACACCAGCTAAATGTCCCTGCCCTTCTCCAACTGACAAAACTACTGACCCAACAGGAATATTCTTTAATATTAAAGATGATACCTTAGAAAGCATCTCGGTATATGTTGAAACAAAACTAAATTGTAAACGTGAGGGGTTCGCAGTTGACTCTAAAGCATCATATAATCTTGCTTGTCTTAAGGGATCAACCAACATAGACGCTGTTTTCTCAGGAAGACCGGCGATCTTTTTAATCTTTTGATCCTCCTTAGAATTCATCGCCTGATCAGAGGAACTTATTACTTTGTCTGCTGCTAATTGTGCGTTGGTTTGGCTTAAATAATAAATATATTTTAATGCTTTCTCGTAATCATATCCAAACCGTTCTAAAGCCAAAGCAGCTATACCAGAGCCATAACTATATGTCCATTCTGATTCATTTTCTGGTTCTGTTATAATATAATCTTTCTCTTCTAAAGAATCTTTGATGAAAGAAAGTGTTTCAAAAACACTGTCAGTATCCTTAAATTTATTCTCAAATATAGCCTGTACATATTTTCTTAATATTGCTTCTTGTTGGTTCAATAAAAGTTTTGGAAACCTCGAGAAGATCAATTTTGTGATGATGATACCTATGTTTTCAAAATCAAGTTCCTTTAAACGGCCAACCTTAATACGGTCCTTAAACAGAGGTTTGGACGTTGTAAAATTGAGTCTTCGTGTAATGAGATAATCATATGATTTTGCATATAAGATATCTTTGGGCATCATGAGCATATGGGCCATTTCATGCACAGTTCTCAAAAGAGCTTCCTCTTCGTTACCTTTTGTCATTAAAATTGTCGTATTTGTACTAAAAGAATTGTAATACCCTCCTCCTGATGTTCTTGCCGAAGAAATATCTGCTAATCCATCTACAATGAACCCAAGACCAATAGCAGAACTCATAACATCTTTTAATATGTATAAAGAACCAATATATCTACGATCAAATAGGTGGCCATGAAAATGTGAATATGAATAATAAAAACCCCCTCCTATCAGAGCCCCTGCTATAGCAAGTTTTATTCCAGAAATAAAATAATCTTCAAAATAGGATAAATAATGAGTATTTTGCAATGTCTCCTCTATCGAATAGGGAGGTTTTTTATTATCTAATGCAAACAAAGCGGCATATTCATTATAAATATTTCTTATATTTTGCGCATTCTGCTCCTTAAAATCTCCATATGCTAATTTACTGCTGATATAAGATTTTCCTTGGTTATACACATTGATTGAAGCATTAATGAGCAGCTGTCCTGAATTCTTAACAAAACTAAACATCGCCTGATCAGCTTTATTACCACTAAGAATTACCATAGCTTTATCTGGTTCTAATAACAGCTGCATTCCTCCAGAAAAATATTTCCTAGGTGTCAGCTGTTGGATTACAAGATCTGGTTCCTCTTTGATGTAATTGTAGACGCCTTTCTTGAACGCTTGGAGGTAGCGTTGATAGATGGCTTCTGTGTCATCTATTGTCGTTCCCGAATGTTTTTGTCGGGAACCTAGAAGATGGCTAGTGTCTGGATCCCCGACTAAAGCATTCGGGGATGACAAAGATTTTTCATACCTAACACCCTCCACCTTATTCTTATCCGCATACACCTGCGACAAGATACTATCCTTTATTTTCTTCTTGTACCACGTCGCTAAAATAAGAGAATTGTAAACCTGTCGTAGCTGGGCGAAGTTTTTGCCTTCGTTGATTTCCTTGGTGAGTTCGGGGATGACGATTTCTCTTACAATTTGAAAACCAAGGTTGTTGATTCCCTCCCCCTTTGTGGGGAGGGTTAGGGAGGGGGGATTTTGCGAAACGCCCCCTCCCCTAGCCCCTCCCACAGGGGGAGGGGAATAATGTTTCTCCATCGACAAATAGTCCTCCTCCAACATCACCTTCAATCTAGCCTCAACAACATATGCCGTACCAGCTTTTGCATTTTCATAGACAACAGCTTTTTCTGGAACTATCCAGACCTTATTGAAGGTGTTGACGGGAATATTGGTTGTTCCATATTTCTTAGCAGCCTCTTCATAAATTCGTTTCCAGAATTTCTTGCCCACCTCATCTTCAGGATAGATCAACGACGCTGTAATCTGTTTTAACATGTAATCTTCTGCTAACAAGTCCCGTCCCATTTCGGTTTGGCCGAAGGATTCAGGGACTATTCTGTCTTTTTCGTAAGGGCTTAGGTTGACCCAGAGGTCTTTCTCGGGGGTGGTGAGGCTGGCTAGGAAATATTTGATGAGTTTGGTGGATTCGGTTTTGAGGTAATCCTCCTTCGCCAAAATGCTTTCGCGTTTGGCTTCGGAGGACGTCCTGTCCCCTTGGTCCAGGACGAATTCAAATTTAAACGGATCATTCGCATGAACCTTAATACCTTTTAAAATAGGCAGATTAAACTCGGGACTCAGGTGAATCATCACTCCGGGTTTGGGTAAGGAAATTTCTTGAGCAGAAACATGTATAGGAGCTATGGTGTTGAGTAGGAAGGCGACAAGAATGAGGATAACGAATGGGGTTCTCATTACTATAAATATGTCTTACTTATAGTCGGAAATCAAGCCTTGGAGAGGTATTCTAAGAAAACGTTTTTTTGTTCGAAATTTTAATCTTTGGGACTAGCCTCAATATCGATAATCTTACTATCCTTTTCTTCCCTGACAAAATCGACATTCAGCTTGGCGCTAAAGAATTTGATGATGGTGCTGACGATCAGCCATAGGGCTAGGTTACCGACCACTCCCCAGGCTCCTTTGAAGATGGCTCCGATGATGGTAATGGGGGTTAACGTTTGAAAGAGGAAGCAGAAAAAGAAACCCCAGAAACCTAGCGCATTCATAATAAAAAGTAAGGAATACACCCAGGAGCAGGCTCCCAGAAAATAAGACAGAACTAAGGATGGAATGACAAGAAATGGACGCGCGGGGTTAAATTTGGATAAAGGATATATACAAAGAAAAAACAAAAGCATAGCCCCTTGAGCAGATGGAATGACATAAGGTAAAACGATCGAGGACACCTTGTCCATCCCCAGATAAACAACAGACAGAACAAAGGCTATCGCCAGCAATAATAACAATGCCTTAGCCCACTGATCTATCCATGTCGGTTGAATTTTCTGAATTCCAAGATTTGAATTAAAAGTAAAAACTTTCATTTACGAGGTCTTACTCCCCTGTTGCGGATAATCAGACCATCTAGGAATCTTCGCAGAAGTTGATCTCCGCAGTGACGATAATTTTCATGATCTTCATTGCGAAAGATGGCGGATAATTCAGAGGGTGTCGCCTCAAACTCAGCTAACTTTAGAATGTCAATGATATCGGTGTCCCTTAGCTTCAACGCCACTCTTAATTTCTTCATAATATCATTATTGTTTAACATGGATGGTACTCCTTCTATTACTGGGGTGACGTCGGAAATTCGATGGGATTCATAATAATTGAATTCGGAGAATTGATTCTTAAACCCATTTCTAAGATCAAATTAACCAGGCCTTTGTCACGATTGGATTTCGCAGGATACTTAGCCCAGGAAACAATAGCATTCCAATACCCATCGATCAAATCCATCTTTCCAGTATCAGGATTCATCACCAAGTGGGCAATTTGATGATGAGGAAGTTCTTCAACCAATCGCTTAATCCAATACTTCGCTTCCTTCTTGTTGCCAATTTCATAGTTGCTGCTCGCCAAAAGCCACATGGATGTCGCCACTTCATTGAGCATGGGATATTTCCAAATCTCCAGATGCAACGCGTTTTCATTATTCTTGTATGTTACGCCCCAGGGATAATTGATGATGCCTCCAATACGTTTTGTTTTCAACTTCTCTTCTCGCTGAGCTAATTCAACCCACCTAGGATCATCCATCACCTTCTTAGCCCAGAAAATGGCTTTGATATACTTGCCCTGATTAAAACAGTTCCAGGCGGAAGCATTGTAGTTATTAGGTTCAATGATTTGAATTTTTTTATCCACAAACAAGGTCACGACGGGTTCTTTAAATTGATGCAAGGCAACAATACCCGCCACATATTGAATCGCTGCCCGACGATTAAGATCAGACGCATTAATCTTTTGATACGTTGCAAAATAGTTGTCATTGAGAATAAAAGGATTAAACCCATTCATTGGCATAATGGCCCACCCGCCCACAAGACTTCCGCCCTCGATAGGATTATCGGGATTCTTCACATAAAAGTAAGGAGTCTTCCAGCCGTGCCCCACTTCAATCCCCTGAGCTGTGGCATAGGCAAACATGGTGAGTTTGTTAATCTTATATTGGGATTTCAACACTTCACTTAAAAGATAATCGGCAATCGCTTTGTATCGTCGAGCTTTTTCAAATTGGCCCTTGTTCCAGAATCTGACCGCATTTTTCTGCAAAGCCAGAACAACTCCTCCCGACCATTCCGGGGAACCCATCGGATGAAAGGTTCCTCGTTTTTGAATCACCGCAGGATCCCGAGAATCTGCAAAATCAGCCATCACCATGGTCTGCTTAACACCTCCGGGAAACTCTGCCGTCACCTGGGATAAGCACTTTCTTAACATGGTATTGGTTAGTCCCTCTAACTCTTCTAAAGAAAAAGAATCGCCTAACATGCCGGCCATTGTCCAGGAATACACATCGGTGGCAAAGATAGTGCTGGGCTTATAATCCCACATCCCCTGAAAAATCTGGGCGGATTTGGGCATATACACATTGTCTTTAAACCATGCAATCGCCTTATCAGCGGCGATCCTCCACTTAGAATCTTTCGTGACTTCATAGAGCTGATACAAGGCATTGGCTCCATCCAAATGCGGTTCAGTATGGACTTTATTGATCGAACGATCTCCGTCATAAATCCCTCCATCCGCACGCTGCATGGAAAGAATAGCATTTCCCAAGTGAATAGCCTCGGGCAAATACTTTTGTTGATTCACCTGCAAAAAGGCCATGATCATAAATGAAATAGGACCAGGGGTGGTTAAGAACTCTAATTGTCCCCGACCAAATTGCTGATTGGAATTTAAGTCAAAGGCATTAACAAAACTGACTACCTTACCGTCAGGACTAAGAACCTTCAGAACACCTAGAACATTATTGGAATCCACCTCCGCCTGAATCTGTTGGGATGGAAGCTTTAAGCGTTTGGCAAAGTAATCCATAATCCGTTCCGCTTGCCCTTGATGCCCGGACATTTTAAGCATCATGGCATTGATGGAAACGTCGTAGAGAAAGGTCAGATGTTTAAACCCCGGATGACCAAAATGACTCGGAGGAATTCCGGTGGCAGGGTCGCTTAATTGAATGATCGTGGAGGCAAAATCTTCAGTCAGATTGTCCTTTAATGATGCACCCCAAGATTCTTGGGAAACAGGCGCCATTAAAAGAAAACCTAAGCCGAGGAGGATTAAATTTTTCTTAAAAGAGATACTCATTTTCTATGTTGAAACTATTTATTTAATACGATGTGTTTTAAACATTCGATCCATGTGGGTGAAACATTAAGGCTTTCGACCAACTGCCAACGCTCTCCACCCTTGGATTGAAAGCGATGTTTGTATTCTGTTCCGATTTCAACCGTCGTCTCTAAACAATCGGCCACAAAGGCAGGTGAAAACGTTAAAACATTTTTAATCCCCTGACCTGCCAATTGATCAATAATCACGTCGGTATACGGTTTAATCCAAGGAGTTTTACCTAAGCGGGATTGAAAGCAAATGGTGTAATCACCCTCTTTAATTCCTAATTCTTTAACCAAAAGGCGTGTCGTCTCAAAACACTGAGCCCGGTAACACCATTGATTCTTCGCATGAAACGTCGTACAACAATCTCCTAGTTTGCAGTAGTTGCTACAGGAGGATTTGAGAATTTGTCCTTCCGGCAGTCCATGATACGAAAATAAGTAGTGATCATAATTCGCCGACTTCATATATTTTTGCCCAAGTTCAGCAAAGGCTTTGATAAATAAAGGATGATTAAAGAATTGATTGACGATTCGAATCGTCGGAACAACTTCCCACCCCTTTATTTCTTCCATCACCTTCTCTGCCGTTGAACCCGTCGATGAAGAGGCATATTGAGGATACAGCGGAATAACCACTAATTCCCGTATTCCCTTATCTTTGAATTGTTCCAAAGCAACGCGGATACTGGGATTCTTATAACGCATCCCTAAAACAACAATATAGTCATCGCCTAAGGCTTTTTGCAACAGCTCTTGAGTTTGAACGCCGTAAAATTTAAGAGGAGAACCTTCCTTCGTCCATAGTTCCTGATACCCTTTCGCTGATTGAGGGGCGCGAAACGGAGCAATGATCAGATTAATCAACAACCATCGACGCCACCAGGAAATATCAATAACCCGACGATCCATCAAAAACTCACGAAGATACTGACGAACATGGGTCACCGATGGACTATCCGGCGTCCCCAAATTAACAATCAAAACACCTGTTTTAGAATTTTTTGTTGTCATTTCCAGGAATATCCTCTCTTTTCTAGAATCCCTTTCATTTCCACAACCAACTTCTCAACAGCAGAGAAATTTTTTGATTCTTTGAGATTTTCCATCATCCAATCCACATCACTGCCCCATTCCCGAAGGCAGCGCATATTTTGATCCACCCTTTTGCTGTTTCCCGTGCGATTAAAGATGGTGCTTCTTAAAAGGAAGGATACAACCTTGTATAGATTATACTCCGAAACGACCCTGGTCAATATGCTTCGACGAGCGGCGGCATTGAGTTGAAGGGTATATCCAGCCTCCATGAGAAAGCTCTTCGATTTAAATTTTGTTGGATTCTCCGGTGATTGTGATATCGGATTGGCATGTTTGAATTGAATAGGATCAAGCGCTTCCAAATCCTCTTCCGGAGCAATCTTACGAATATCCGAATTGATCAGATGAATGCGATACTGCGACGGCACATTCTTATTACCTGTAAAGAATTCCTTAATGGACGTCTTACCGTCGATAACACCTTCATAGCCTTGTGTTTTATGCCTCACCGGAGATCCGTCTTCAAACATACTTAAACCCTTTATCATTATGGATAAACCAAGACATCAACATCGGAATCAGAAAACAACTTTCTATAGCCATTAGGTTGCTCCCAAACAGGCAGAAACGACCAGAACGGGCTTAGAAATTTTCCATCTTTAACCAGGAAAACAACAAATTTTCGATGAGAACCTAAGACATTAGCAACATACTCAGGCGTATAAGCCCCTAGCATGCGTACATTTCGTCTAATAAGGCAATATGTTATATCAGCTACATTGGAAACCACAACAAAATCCGCAGGTAATTTTTGAAGAAGATAAATATGGTTTTTGATCTTATTAGTGAGAATTTCAATCCGTTTTTGCTCCCCATAATGTTCCCTCACTGCCATCCATTGAATCAGAATAAAGACGATGATTAAGAAAGTCCCCACGCCCTTCTTTTTGATCCAGTGATGAATCAGAACAACGATCATGCTTAAAAAAAGCCAGGCAATCTGGATGGTGTAGCGCTCGTTGATTTCTGTAATTAAATTATTGGACCTGCAGACAAGCAGAAAGAGTGAATTAACGATGAAATAATTGAACAAAAACAACGCGCAGATAAAGCCCTTCGTCTGTGTTTTAAACCAGGTCTTTGCGTAAAAGATAAAACCGACGACAATAGCCACCAGAAGAATCAGTACGACCCATCCTAAAGAAGGATCTACAAAAATCATCCGGCTTAGAGCTTGCAGATAATCGTGTGTGTAGGTCATAAACGAAACAGGAACAGCAGCCATTTTAAAAGGCTGGGGCGTTCCAAAGACAAGAACGTTTCTAACCACATACGGTACCGTGACCAGGGCGACGCCCAGGGTGAAGAAAGCTCCGGCCTTTAAGAAATCCTTAAGCGCAACAACTCTTAATCCAAGACAGATCAAAAAGCTCATACCCACACTGACGATCAAGGAAGTTCCTGTATAGCGAATCAAAAAGCTGTAGCCTGCAAGCGTTCCAGCCATAAGAATCAAGGACCAATGCAGTTTGAAGTTGCTCTCGACGATCCGCATCACAGCAATCAGCGTCATCAAGCTAAAACATAGGTAGGGCACATCCGACCACGCCATTAAAGAACACTTGATGATTCCAAAAAGAAACGTACAGGTAAAAACGCTGACCAAGGCCAAACCGTTAGACATCACTCGTCGAAAAAGAGCAAAGAATAAAAACGGCAAGAAGAAGAAACAGATCCGAGGCGCTAAGAACCCGGCAGTATACACATCGATCCCTAATATCTTCAATACGACGATCAGGATCGGAAAACCAGGAGGTTCCAGCAAGGTAGGAATCACATCCGCCGTTGGCACCTCAACAAAGAAATTGTTAAACACAAGCCCCTTCCCCTGACTGATATGGTCTGCCGTGGTGATATAAAACAGCGAATCCGTCGTAAAAGGAAAGGTGAACTTTGCACAGAGAAGCAAAACGATCAAACCCAGAGAACACAGCGCGATCAGATTACGTTTGGAAGAATTCGAAACAAACTTAAGCATGAGGTTTACTCATTAAATGAAGCAAGGCATTCTTGCGATCGGTATCGATAATATCCTGATAGTTACCCGGATTCTCAATGGCATTAAAAATGTTCAAGCCCTCCTGATAACGCCCCTGATCACACAAACACTGACCTAACGATATCGGATAACGAACATCCTGAGGATTGGCTGCCATCGCTTTTAAGAAATAAGGCTCAGCCTCTTTAAATTGACGGTTACGTGTATAAATAATCCCCATCGCAAAGAGTAGTCTTGCGTTCTGAGGTTGTCTTCGAAGAGATTCCTGAATCGTCTTTACTTCATGCCCAGAATAGATGTTTTGTTCGATGGTGATAATTAGCAAATTGGCCAGATAAGCCATCGCAACAACTCCTAGGACCATGGAACTAAGCCACTTCTTTTGTTGATTCAGCTTCCATAGATTTTCCAAACCATAAACAAATAGGATAAAAAATGGAATCGACGCTAAATACAGAAAATGATCCGCCGTAGAAATGGATCTGGAGGCGACGATAATAGAACTAAAAACCTGTGCTACCGGAAACATCTCTAAGAAAAACCATCCTATAGCAAACAGCAGAATCATAGGGATCCGTTTGCGATAGACAAGTAACAAAGACAAGACAGTTCCCCAAATCAGAACTGTCCCCATAAAAAGAACGTCCTTAAAAGAGAGAAAAACTTCCTGACTGCGATCAAAATATAAATCTGTAGGAAGAATTAAGAGACGAAGATGGACGAATAACGAATTTAAAAATGTCACCACGCCTAAGCTGTGTTCATAAATACTTCGATAAGGAAACATTTGCGTCATTCCCAGATGATGACGCCAACTTAAATAAAGAAGGATGACAACAGCGAATGGTCCAACACGCCAAAGCGGCTTCTTGTTAAGCCATAAATAGAAAAATATGACGCCGGGCAACACCGCGCTGGATTCCTTGCATAACAATCCCAGAATAAAGAAAACAATCGAGGCAACCAGAAACCCCACCTTCTTTCTCTGGTCATACAACAAGAACATAATGAAGGAACTTAAGACACCTGTTGCGCTTAGAAGTATCCCCCTTCCTGAAATATTACTCACCGCTTCGACGTGAATAGGATGAATAACAAAAAGAAGCCCTACCCAGAATCCCCATGTCGGACTACCTGTCAGAAGCCTGACGAGAATCCACACCAATAAGGCATTGAGAATATGAAGAATACAGTTATCCAAATTAAAGAAGAAAGCGTCGATACCAAAGAGGAAAGTTTCCGCTTTATAGCTGAGAATAATTAACGGTCGATAGTAGGAATGATCATGAAAATACCCCTGAGTAAAAATCTCCTGATAATGCCCAGGCTGCTGAACCAGGGGATTCTCTAGAATCGTCACCTGATCATCGAGGAATTTAAATGGCGACGAAAGCGCGAAGGAATAGACGATAAATCCAAGCGAAATAATTAAGGCAATGCGAAACCAGGGTTTGTTAAACATAGTAGTGGTTATTATGCCACAACTCACTATGAAACTAAAGTTACCTTATCTTCTTTATTATTGAGTCCCAGAAATTCTCTAAGATTAGTCATGGGCTGGATATTAATAATGACGGGTGTAAAACCGGTGGCATTTTGGAGTTGGGCGAGCTGGGCAGAGTCTAAATGAAATTTAATTTCACCGCTTTCGTTGCGCGTTTCTAAATTCATCCTGTCAGCGTTGAAGTCGATACCACCTTTGTCATTAATCTTCATGGCCGAATCCTTTGACGTACTGGCCAAGGGGGTGTTATCGCTATTCTTAAACCTAACTTGATACATAATCACCCTGGAATACATCTCCTCTTGATTAGAAAATGGCAGACCTAACTCAACAGGTTTTAACTCGATACGCCCCTTCCAGACCTTTCTTATAATCTCCTTAATGGTCATCTGAATTCCAGCCAAATCATCATTGGGCCTTGCAGAAATGACAATTCTCCCATCCGGTTTAATAATACGTAACGCTTCATTAATCGCCACTTCCTTGACAGCAGGATCAATCGAAGGATCCGTTAAACTGGCCATCATCAATATATAATCGGCTGTATGTTCCTGATAAGCGCTCGATACCCACCCGCCAAATCTGGATTTAAGAAGTCTTAATTGATTATTCCCAACTTCTCCTAAGGATTCCTCTACTTTAGCTTTTGTAAATTCAAATTTTCTACCGTCCATTTCATACCCCTCATAATCAGCCTTTAAATCTTGAACAGCCAAGGGAGTAATAAAATCATCCCCAAATCCCACCTCAACAACCTTCTTGCCCGTAGAGATACCAATATTCTCAAAAAACTTGCGTCTTGTTTTCAATTCCAGATCTGAGGCCAACTGAGCCTTGTCCCTAATTTCCTTAGCTTCTAACTCTACTGCTGAAGTTGTTTTTTGCAATGTATTCCATGCCTTCTCCAGCAAACTACGCGCTCGCTTGGCACGGTTATAAATATTACCAGTTTGAGACCTGCCTTTCTTGATAATTTCCTTCCAGTCTTCGCCAGATTTCTGAAAATCCATATCATGATTGTAAATCAATGCTTCCAATGTACTGACAGATGGTTCCTTTCCTTTTAACTCTTTTTCCAAGCGATCTAAAGCGACATCTTTTTGGCCGGATAAAATATCAAAAATAAAAGCGGTATTAACAATATCAGACGGAGCTGTTGTCAGATTGAAAAGGCTAATCCAAAGATCAGCCGGCGTATTGTCCGTGATCTCTCCTAAACGCGCAAGAATCTCATCCAGCGAATGAGTCTTAACAAATTCCATTCCAATCTTTGTAAAATCTTCTAATGTTAATAACTCTGAACTTACATAATTCTTATTCAGAGTCTTTAAAGCCACCTTATACCATCGTTCTTTGTGAGATCTTTCATGCTTGGCATTTAGGTTAAGAAACTTAGTCATCGCAACCCCTTTACCCTCTTTATTGATTAAGTCTTTAAAAGCCAATTCATATAATTTCTTATTGTTATTTCTCCACACAGGCAGCGGCGATGAACTCTCTGTCTCAGAGTCGATAATACTCTCTGTAAAACTGCGATTAACTACAGGTATACCCCCAAAGGTGGTACTGCCTAACTGAATCAAATCATTAGAATTAATAGAATCATCCATCTTTTTTATAAACACAACTCCATCATCTACTTTTTCAACTTCCATAAGCTGAAAATCATCTGTAAACCAGTACTTCTTCTGTTTGGATATTAATCTTGTATTAATACGATGAATAGCAAAGAGATAGGGTAACACCTGTCTTATTGTATTAGGGCTTATTATGTATTTTCTTGTCTGTTCCATAGGAATCTTATTCTCGGAGAACATTTTTTCGAACTGATGATAAATTTCTGACACAATGTCCTCAAGATCCTTGAGTTTGTTTCTTTTTTCCAGATCATCAAAAACCTCATCAACCATCTGTGGAAGAATGTCAGAGATTTTGTCTGTTATCGGCAAAAAAGCGATCAAACCCAGATTGTCCTTTCTTGAAACAAACCAGGCCAGTTCTTTATCAGCGACAGGCATCAGCAACATTTCACCTGACTGAATATTTTTCGATTCTAAGAGGATGGTTACATTTAAAAGCCTTGGATTGTTTTTAACGGGAGCACCTAATTGCCCTACCAGGGCCTGTTCATTCTCATTGATTAAAAGCACATACCCATATTTTCTGGCGATCTTATTAAGAATGTTGAAATTATGGAGGATTCGTTCATTAGATTTATTAAAGACATCCTCAGCGGTATCGTCATCAAATTCATCAAATAGATCTCCATGACGCCTAATCATCTTACCTAGTTCATCCTGGATCCAAGGGATATTGCCATTTCTTAAATTTTTTTCAAAATCATTGAGCGTTACCTTTCGATCTTCTTTCTCTATCTTTAGCTTTCCAAGAGTTACGGCTAAAGCCCCTAACCCTCCTAAGGATGCCCCAAGAAATAATCTTCTGCTTAAACCTTTAGCCCTATTCTCCTTATGAACCAACTGGGCGTTGTCAGCATTTTCCAAGGGAACTTCAAGAAACTTTGGAGTCCCCTGAATGACAACATGATTAAAACAGTAATCAATTTTAAAGTTAGCATCACCTAACTTACCATTTTGATCAGGCAACCACACTTCATTGTTATTAACAATTTGAATAATACTTCCAACGTGAAGTTTCTTAGCCTTATAACGTAAATCGACGATCTTATAAGTATTAGAATCCGTTAAATGTCCCACTTTTTCTAATTTCAAGCCTTCATACGTTCGACTATCTGAAACAACGCCCCAAATGGGATATCCATAAAAACCATGGCTTTGAACTAATTGGGCAAAGGTATTTTGGGTATCGACCCTTCCTTCAGTAACAATACGAGCATCTTCTCCAAAATATTTTGACAAAAGATACAAAAGATGAGGGTTGCCTGTACCATCATTTCTTATGTCCCAATGATTTTGCACAGCTTCCCAGGCAACCCAATTCAAAATCGTATTCATAATATTCTGTCCACTGTACCGTCTATAAACCTCAGAATTTATATTATTTCCAAAAGGAAAAATATCAGAGGTTCTAAGAATAGTTCTTCCCGAACTTCCTTTAAGAAGAGTTAATTTCATTGAACCGGTGTTTTCCCCTTCTACTGATACCTTAACTTTAAACTCTTCACCAGAAGAAGAAATATGAAGAGTCACCGGAATCCCTTTATTCTTAACATTCGACAATGTGACACTAACAATGCCACCTTCTTCTTTAGCCCTAGCTAACAAAGAATTCTTTAGTTGAAAAAAACCTATAACCTCTTTAATAATTCGTTGACCTATTTCATCGGAATCCTTATCTTTAAGGACATTTGAATTTGATATAAAGCTCATAAGAGTTGGTAAGGATTTCTCTAAATCCAAACGGCTGTTGTTCATTCTTATAACCATAACAAATATTTTTGAAAGATCCTGTAAATCGTTACGTTTATTTCTTAACACATCTTCCGACGACAGTCCTGATAAGGCTTCCGAAGTCCCATAATCAATCAGTTTAATCTTCCCTTCCTCATCTCTTAAGATATTCCTAAAAGTAAAATCATTATAAGAATAACCACTATGATGAAGATCCAATAAAGCTTTATAAACTTCTATAAAGGTATCCATCCATTCTTTTAAAGATAAATCCTTCCAAAATGGGTCTGCTAAAATCTTCCCACCCTTTAAAGAACGATATTTAAACCAAACTCTTCCCTCCTTAACTCCTCTCTCTAGAAATTCAGTCATGTAAGGCTTACCCATTAATACTTTTGAACTCACAACAGAAATTTCTTGTTCTAATTCCGGATTATTTCTTTCTTCTTTTGCAAGCTTTAGATATTCGCCATGCTCATTTTTATAAATATTTGATGTACGCCCACTAGAAAAAAGTTGAAAATTGCCCCCTATTCCTAGTGATGAAGACACGGATAATGGAGCCATGGTTTGATTAATGTTGACCTCAATCATAGCTAGATCTGTATTAGATTCTTTCGCAACAGCAGCTTGGTCCTCTGTTATTCTCATAGCCTTGTCCATCACACCCACCCATCCTCCTGAAAAATACTTCCTAGGAATTTTCTCTTGGGTCACAGAATCAAAATCTTCCTTGATGTAGTTGTAGGCGCCTTTCTTGAAGGCAGTGAGGTAGCGTTGGTAGATGGCTTCTGTATCGTCCTTCTTGTCATCCCCGAATGTTTTTGTCGGGGATCCAGGCCTGCCTGCCGGACAGGCAGGGTTGGCTAAACCTCTAGGTTCCCGACTAAAGCGTTCGGGAACGACAGAAGAAGTATATTCAACCCCAGCGATTTTGTTCTTATCTGAATAAACCTGAGACAGGATACTGTCTTTAATCTTCTTCTTGTACCACGTCGCAAGAATAAGAGAATTGTAAACCTGTCGCAACTGGACGAAGTTCTTGCCTTCGTTGATTTCGCGGGTGAGTTCGGGGATGACGATTTCTCTTACAATCTGAGAACCTAGAAGATTTATTTCCTCCCCCTTGTGGGGAGGATTAAGGAGGGGGGAATCATGTTTTGTCATCGATAGGTAGTCCTCCTCCAACATCACCTTCAACCGCGACTCCACCACATACGCTGTACCTGCCTTCGCATTCTCATAGACAACAGCTTTTTCGGGTACGATCCACACCTTATTAAATGTGTTCACCGGAATATTCGTCGTCCCATACTTCCTCTCTGCTTCTTCATAAATCCGCTTCCAGAATTTCTTTCCAACTTCATCTTCAGGATAGATCAACGACGCTGTGATCTGTTTGAGCATGTAATCCTCAGCCAACAGGTCTCGGCCCATTTCTGTTTGACCGAAGGATTCAGGGACGATTCTGTCTTTTTCATAAGGAGACAGGTTGACCCAGAGGTCTTTTTCGGGGGTGGTTAAAGAGGCAAGAAAATATTTGATGAGTTTGGTAGATTCTTGTTTTAATTCTTCTGTCGTTCCCGAATGTTGTTGTCGGGAACCTAGAGGTTTAGCCAGGCCTGGATCCCCGACTAAAGCATTCGGGCCTGCCTGCCGGACAGGCGGGGATGACAATGAAGAATCCCCACGATCTAAAATAAACTCAAACCGAAACGGATTCTCCGGAAGGACCTTAATCCCTTTAAGAATCGGTGGATTAAACTCAGGACTCAGATGAACCATCACTCCGGGTTTAGGCAGCAACAACTCTTGAGCCTGAGCCATAGGAATAGGACCAAAGCTGTTCATTAAAAAAGCCATCAGGATTGCTATATGGATTAATGGGGTACGTATCATATCTATATTAAATATGACACATGAATGGGCTAAATCAAGGGGTGAAAAGGCTTATTGAAAAAACGCTTACTTAGATAACATTTCTACTTCCAAAACCTTGTTTAATCCTCCTTCCTAGTCGCCAAATACCAAACCAATCCCACCTGGCCTCCAAGTGGAGCTAATGGATAGGCAACAAGTAACCACCACAGAGATTTGTTGCAACTTCTCAAGACGCCAATCCACACCTTGATATCCATAATAAAAATAGGCAGGATAAGAATAAACAATACAAAATTCATCCCTATGCTGTCCTTAGAAGCTGTTAACCAAAAGGAATACCCATAGAAAAGAATAAACCACCACCACGGCTTATCTCCAATACGACATTTGCCGTAGAAATCCATAAAAGGAATCCATACCAACCAGGCATTGGTCACATTATGTTTTCTAGCCAGACAAAACAAGCCTGATACGTAGGCTAAATAAAATACAATAGCGAATAATATAGGAAGTATCCCTCTTGAAAAAAAAGCGCTCATCATTAACTCCGTGGCCGTTCCCTTATTAAAAGACCGTCGAATGATCGTCTTGGGTTCTTTAGCACAACGATGGTAAACTGTAATTTCATCGCGAGAACCTTTCATCTTAAAAGTATCCTTATCTATGGTTTGAATGTGCATTTCTTTTTCGGGCGAATGAACCTTTACTGGACCTGAACCAAAACATTTTCCATCAGGTGTACAAAAAGAAATGGAATAATACCCTTTTTCATCTCTTTCGAGAAATATTCCTGCATTTTCAGAACAGTCTGTCTCCCAAAACCCGGCATAGTCATATTCGTCGTCTTTTGTCGTATTGACTGTAGCCGTTTGTGGAACTTCCTTTGTAGCCTGAACATTGGGTTCTATTGGTGGTGTCACAACATTGGCCACTTGATCTTTAACGATCAAAGGAGCAACGGTTGGAACAATCTCAGGAGTTGGTGCTGTTGGCGTGACGACTGGTTGTGGTAATGATTCTACCGGATGCGAAATGACAGGTTTAGGACTTTCAAAACTCTTACCATCAACGGTATCAACCTCATCCGCATAATAGGTCATCACCGTGCCGACACCCGTATCCATCTTGATATATTTATTCGTCTGTTCAACCACCTTACCTTCAAGCTTCTGACCAGACTTTAACACAACCATTTCAGCATGAACTAAGGACGGAAGAAATAAAATCAACATAGCCGAGATTTTTATGAATTGACTCAATAGATACGATGGTTTCATACTCAATCATCTCCTAATATTAGAAAAACAAATCAGTTACTGAAAGAGCTTCATCCTGAACGGGCAATCCTGCTCTTTTTTTGAGGACATTATTCATCTTTAATCTAAAAACTGCTTTGGATCCAAATCCATAGCCTTCCATTCTATTCATCAATTTCTCAGCGGTGTTTAAGAAAATAACGGTGGGATATCCGGTCACTTCAAAGCGTTTAGCCAGATCCTTCTCAAATTCAGCATCTAATTTCACACACACAAATTTCTTGGCAAGACTCTTAACCGTCCAGTCCGTTAACGTATTTGACTGAAATTTATGACATTGCCCACACCACGTGGCATAAAAATAAACCAAAAGAGGCTTATCTTCCCTTCGTGCTGTCTGCAAAGCATGCTCATAGTCATGCTCCCAAGAAATCGCATTGATTCCTTTCAAAACCTGAAAGAAAAGGATGATGCCAAAACAGATATAAAGAAACTTCTTCATTGCTTTGCTCCTGGTAATTTCTTCTTTTTTATCTTTGACTCGATCATCTGAACCTTTTTATCAAAATCACTTTCTAAAGAATCATGCACCCTAATCTGTTTCTGATGATATTGATTATACTGTTTCTCTGCATGATCAACGGCAAGTTCATGCGATATTGCTCCGGCATGCGTCAGAATATCCCTCTCATTAAGGGATAAAAACCCATCCAATTTCTTAATCCAATCCTGCATATGCATGGGAGTCCTTCGCATAGCCTGACCTTCAGCAAAGATTAAATATTGTTCTACAAGATTATTAAGCGCCAGCAGTTCTTGCTCATCTAAATAATTCTTAGCAATCAGAACATCTTGCTTAGTCAGTTTAGCTCCACGCCAACTGGTTAATCCCATGTTTGGCTTAGAACTATCGGCGCGTTTACTAATAATTTCTGCGGCCGTCTTCCCTGTTATCGCCCAATGCATTTTATTCTGAACGGTTTTGAAAAATGCAATACTAATTTCTAATGTAGGATCATAATCCACACTGGTGGCATAAATATCAGTAATCTTTTGATAAAATCGACGTTCAGAGGTGCGAATGTCCTGAATACGCCGAGCAAGTTCATCAAAATAGTCAAAAGGTTGGTCGGGATTCTTAAGACGTTCGTCATCAAGCACAAAACCTTTAACAATATACTCCCGCAACTGTTGCGTGGCCCATTGACGAAAACGTGTGGCAATATGTGATTTGACGCGATACCCAACAGAAATGATCATATCAAGGTTATAATACAAGGTATTGTATCGTTTACCATCAGCTGCAGTTGTCAAGAATTCCTTGACAACTGATCCTTCTAATAGCTCATTTTCCTTAAATATATTCTTAATATGTAAACTAATATTCTGTTTAGATGTGTGGAAAAGATTCGCCATCAGTTGCTGTGTAAGCCAGACCGTTTCATCCTGAAAACGTACATCGATCTTGAGCTTTCCATCTTCAGCCTGATAAATGATAAGCTGGGATTGATTCTTGTTGTTATCCATGAATAGTCCTCTGGAATTAAAAAAAATTAAAACTTACAGGTGATAAATCCCGCCGTTAAGAAGCCAATCTACAATAGCCTGCCCCCAGAAAAGACTAATCAGGGTGCCTAGGACTAAGAATGGGCCGTAGGCGATGGTGCTGTCCTTGGTGCGGATTTTTTCGATGATACCAATCACTCCTCCGAAGAAAGGAGCAATAAAGAAGGCTAAGATGGCGATTTTCCAGCCCAGGAAGGCTCCGACCATCGCCATCAGTTTGACATCTCCCCCACCCATGCTTTCTTTACGAAAGATAATATCGCCAATCAGTCCCATCATATAAATAGAACCACCGCCGATAATAAAGCCAATCAAGGCTCCCGCTAAACTATGGGCATGAGCATTGAGGATCCCGGGAAGTACAAGAGTGTGCGTCGTGATTAAAGCAATAAAGATTAACGACACTAAAACTAAAACCTTAAGAGGCTTATCATCATAAGGCTCTTCGTTTTCAATCAAATGCTTACAAAAGATGGGATAAATCCAGGTGAGAAATAAACAGATCACCACAATAAAACCGGCAAAGAAACTTCCGCTGACAAGATCATCTGTCATGGGATGCATCTGAGGAATCAGAGCGCTTAAGAAAATCCCCGCCCACATCCCCCCGACGGATACTTCATCCGGAATAATGCGATGTTCCAGATCAACAAACATAGCGACGATAAAACAAGCCACCATCACTAAATAAGGGGTTAACAAAGGATTGAGGCCATAATGAAGATAGAAAGCAGCGAAGGTTGAACCTGTCAAAAACTCAACCATCCAATAACGAAACGAAATAGGCGACTGACAATGGCGACACTTGCCACCTAGAATCATCCAGCTGATTAAGGGAATATTGTCATACCATTCGATGTTCTTTTGACATTTGGGACAATGGGAAGATGGAAAAACGACGGACTTCTCGGCGGGTAATCGGACAATACAAACATTTAAAAAACTTCCAATCAAACAACCAAACAAGAAGAAACACAATAGTTCCATTATTTCAAACCGCCTTCCAGTGCCTGACGCATGACTTTTTTATATTTATCTTCGATATCTGTCCCGGCCCAATGATTAAATGCCAAAACTCCCTGATAGAACAGCATACTCAACCCATTAGCCGTCTGAGCCCCCTTAGCCTTGGCCGCCTTAAGCAAGGGAGTTTCCTTGGGGTTATAAATCACATCGTAAACCAGCATGTCCTTATGAAGCGTCGTCGTATCAATAAGAAACTTCTCTTCGCCTTTAAGACCCACGGAGGTGGTATTAATTAATAAATCCGCCAACTCAACATTGAGATCCTCGATATTATCCACCACCTCGACGTTACTCATATCAATCTTAGACGACAATGAATCCACCAGGGCTTTCGCCTTGCTGTAGGTACGATTAAAAATTTTAATATTTGTGGGCTTCTGATTAATCAAACACAGGACGCTTAAAATAGAACGCGTTGTTCCCCCCGCCCCTAAAATAACGATGCGTTTGTCTTTAGGATTAAATTTCAATTCTTCCAGATGACTTAAAAAACCAGGACCGTCTGTATTAAATCCGAAAATCTTACGCTGATGGTCAATCACAAGAGTATTGACCGCGCCCACCTTATCAGCGAAGGGATCAATCACATCAATATACGGCAAAACCTTCTCCTTATAAGGAACGGTGACATTCAGGCCAAAGGTCGGATTATCCTTCTCGCGTAAATCTTCGAAAAACAACTTGAGCTCCTCGTCATCGACCAATTCGAAGGTCTTGTACACCGCGTTGACTTTAAGAGCCTTAAAGGCGGCATTGTGCATCAAGGGTGACAAACTGTGAGCCAGAGGCGTCCCTATAATTCCATAAATGGCGGGTGGTTCGCTCAGCATATTATTTTTGACTTTGCGCTAAATAGTTATTAACCGCGTTCACGTAGGCTTTGGCAGATGCTTCAATAATATCTGTGCTTGCCCCACGCCCCATAACTGTCTTTCCTTCGACGACAGCCTTGACCTTCACTTCGCCTAAGGCATCTTCCCCCTGACTGACGGATTGAATACCGTAATCCATCAATTGAATCTTCAACGAAGTTGCCTTTTCAATGGCTTTGTAACACGCATCCACCGGACCATCTCCCGTCGATTTCTTGACAATCTTCTTTCCCTTGTACTTCAAGGTGATATTCACCTCAGGGGCAACCTTGGTCCCGCTGGTTACATGGTAATCCATCAAGGTATAGATTTCAGCCACCAAATGACCTTCATCTTCGGCGATCGCAATCAAATCCTCGTCGTAAATTTCCTTCTTTTTATCCGCTAAATCCTTAAAACGGGCAAAAGCCTTATCGGTATCTGCGTCGGACAAATGAATGTTTAAAACCTTTAAACGATTCGTAAACGCATGACGACCGGAATGCTTTCCCAAGACCAATCCTTCATTAGGAGGAACACCGACGGACTCCGCATCCATAATTTCATACGTGCGTTTTTCTTTCAAAACACCGTCTTGATGAATACCCGATTCATGACGAAACGCATTGGCTCCCACAATCGCTTTATTCGGCGGGACAATAAAACCTGTCGCCTTAGAAACCATCCGTGAAATCCGATAGAACTCTTTAGCATTAATGTTGGTATCTAAGCTATAGAAGTCTTTCCGTGTTCGGATCGCCATAACGATTTCTTCCATCGACGCATTGCCGGCCCGCTCCCCAATCCCGTTAATAGTGCATTCGACCTGACGAGCGCCATTGACGACGCCAGCCAAGGAATTCGCCACTGCCAAACCCAAATCGTCGTGGCAATGGGTAGAGATGATCGCTTTGTTGATATTAGGAACATGATTCATAATCCCTGCAATAACAGCGCCATACTCAGCCGGTGTGCTATAACCGACGGTATCAGGAATATTTACCGTTGTTGCTCCTGCTTTAATAACCGCTTCCAAGACGCGATACAAGAATTCCTTCTCTGTACGCGAAGCATCTTCCGGAGAGAATTCCAAATTGTCACAACGTTTGCGGGCATACTTGACCGCGCTAATAGCCATATCCAAGATTTGATCCTGACTCTTTTTAAACTTATGCTCCAAATGAATCTTCGATGTCGCTAAGAAGATATGGATACGTCCATTCTTTGCCGGTTTAATCGCATCCGCGGCGGCATCGATATCCTTAGGCAAGGAACGCGCCAAGGAGCAAACCGTCGATTTTTTAATATGCTTAGCGATATTCTGAACCGAATCAAAATCCCCTTTCGAAGAGATCGCAAATCCGGCTTCAATGATATCCACACCCAAACGTTCCAAGGCAAAAGCAATTTCTAACTTTTCTGCCTGATTCATCGTAGCGCCGGGGGCTTGTTCCCCGTCTCTTAACGTTGTATCAAATATCAAAACCTTATCATTTTTTTTCATAATATTATCCTTAATAAAAAACCCTGTACCAGAACGGTACAGGGTAATTGTAGCATTTTTCCTGAGATTTTATCCGTATCTTACATTATTTTTTCATCCAACTCATCATGGAACGTAGTCGAGCTCCCACCTTTTCAATCGGGTGAGCATCACCGGCTTTACGCATTTGAAGGAAGTTCTTACGGCCGTTTTTATTCTCAGCCATCCATTCCTTAGCGAATTTGCCTGTTTGGATTTCTTTTAAGATTTTTTGCATCTCAGCACGTGTCTTAGCAGTCACAATACGTGGACCACGTGTCAAATCACCATATTCAGCGGTATCAGAAACCTTCTTACGCATTCCCTGAATACCTTCTTCATAAATGATATCTACAATCAATTTCAATTCGTGCAAACATTCAAAATAAGCAATCTCAGGTTGGTAACCAGCCTTCACCAAGGTTTCAAAACCTGCCTTGATCAATTCACTAGCGCCGCCGCACAAGACCGCTTGTTCACCAAACAAATCGGTTTCCGTTTCTTCCTGGAAGGTTGTTTGGATGATACCCGCACGAGAACCACCGACGCCCTTGGCATAAGCCAAAGCAATCTTTAAGGCATTCTTCGTTGCATTTTGATGAATTGCCACCAGGCAAGGAACCCCTTTGCCCTCTTCATACTGACGACGAACCAAGGAACCTGGTCCCTTAGGAGCAATCATGAAGACATCAACATCCTTAGGAGGAACGATTAACTTAAAATGAATATTAAACCCATGAGAGAAGGCTAATGCCTTGCCCTTGGTTAAAAAAGGAGCAATGGATTTATGGTAGATGTCGGCTTGCAGATGATCCTGGGTTAAGATAATCATGACATCCGCCAACTTGGTTGCTTCTTCAACAGACATGGGTTTAAAACCATCCTGAATGGCTTTGTCATAATTAGGTCCACCTGGACGCTGTGCGACAATAACCTTCAAACCGCTGTCACGTAAATTCAAAGCCTGACCACGACCTTGAATTCCATATCCCACCACAGCGACCGTTTTATTTTTAATGTCATTAATGTTGCAATCTTTATCATAATAAATTTTAGCCATTTTGTTCCTTTATATTTTTTTCCTGTCATCCCCGAATGTTTTTATCGGGGATCCAGGGTTTGCGATAAGTTCTAGATGCCCGACTAAAGCATTCGGGCATGACAAAAGTTATTCTTAATCGTCGCCTTCGCCATCTAAATGAGCCTGGGTATCACGAAGACCAATTTTAACATCGACAGGTTTGATAATAGACGCAACAAAATCCTTAGTGTCAGAGACATTAAGTTGTTTGAATAGAAATTCAAAGCTATGTTCTAATTCAGCCGCAATGCCTTCTTTCACATTCAAAGGCATAGACATAATTTCTTTTTTAAATTGACCTAAGGCACGTTTACGAGCCTTATAAATATATTGCTCATCAGTATCCGTTGCCTTACGTTCACTTAAACAATTCACCTTAGTCCACTCAACCATTTTTGTATAAAGATCTTTAGGAAACAATTTGCTGTCTAAAGTTTTATTCTGGAAGCTGGTGGCTAAATGAATTTCAATGGTATTAACTTCAGGGAATTTATTAAACTGATCGTCAGTCAAGGTTGAAGCACCATGCTGAACAGCCCCCCCCATACCAAATTGCTTTTGAGCAGCAGCAGAAATATCTTTCAAAGTCTTAAAATCCACGGTAGCTTTAGCAATAGTTCCATCAGGCAATACTGTTCCCCCATGGGAAGTACCCGTTTGGACAGAAATCTTGCTTAAACCATGTAATCCCTTAGACAAAGACTTATTAAAACCTTCAGTAAAAGCTACTAATTCTTCGACGGTACTATTTTTATGACCAACTTCACCAATCTCACCACCGATAGAAATCTCAATACCCTTAGGCTGAATTTTACGAATAAAAGCAGCTATATCCGCACAGACTTCAAAATTATCTCTTTGCTGTTCAGTTAAGGTTGGGCGATCTAATTTAACAGTGGTTGATGAATCAATATCAATATTATAGAAACCAGCGGCGACGCAATCAGCCACCATATCTTTTAAAGCGGTCACTTCCTTATTTTTATTTTCAAAATAAGCGCTAGCCTTGATTTGACAGTGATCGCCTTGGATAAATACGGGGCCGGAATAATTTTCTTTAATTGCAGCACCTAAAATAACACCGACGTATTCAATGGGTGGCTGACCGGTATATCCCATTTCGGACTTAGCAATTTCAAAAATGAAAGCGCCAGCCTTTAATTTATTAGCAGTACGAAAAATTGCACGGGCTAAGAAGTAGGTTAAAGATCTTAAGTTCATGGCCGGTACAGTAAAATTCTTTCCCTGTCCCTTACCGCGAGCCATATAGACATCCTGAATAGAAGCTAAATAAGCTCCCTTAGCTTTGGCTTGAGCCTGAATTTCACGGGCAATCGTCTCTTTTTCTTTAATATTATCGGTTAAAACTAACTTTTGAACGGCTGCATCGATATCAAATACTGTATTAACTGACATTTGAATCCTCCTTAGATGACTTTTATATTGCAAAAATAAAGCGATACTATACCAAAGCTTAAGATTTCTGTAAAGGGTTGAAATCTGATTATTATTTTACTTTGAAGAAATTTGATTGGAGATGTATTTAATAATATCTTCGACCGTTTTAGCTGTATAAACAGCGTCATCTGAGATTTTAAATCCGAATCTGTCTTCTAAAGCAAATGCTAACTCCACAGCACCGAAAGAATCTAGATTTAAGTCTTCAGCTAAACGAGATTCAATTTTGATTGTATTCACGTCAATGCTTAATTGTTGAGCTAGAACTTCTTTGACTGTTTGTTCCACATTAACATCGGACATAATAAACACCCTTCTTCCTTTTCCGCCAAAGGCGGATCTTAACTATTTTGCTGATCAGTTATTGCTGAAGCCTTTGGCTGACAATTTCGAAAAAACTAAGCAAGCGTTACAGTTGCCAAATCCAAACGAATTTGATAATACATGATTTATTTTAGCACTTCTACCCTTATTTGACACGTAATCCAAATCACAGGCAGGATCCTTTTCTTGATAATTAATTGTTGGTGGAATAAATTGATTTTCGATGGTTAAAGCACAAACAACCCCTTCAATCCCGCCTGCGGCGCCAATACTGTGGCCTATCATTGATTTGGTTGATGAGACAGGAATTTGATACGCCCTTTCACCAAAGACATTCTTAATAGCCTTGGTTTCTGCCTGATCATTCGCTGATGTCGAGGTTGCATGAGCATTAATATAATCAATATCCTCTGGTTTTAAAGCAGCATCTTTAACAGCACCCGCCATCGCACGTGTGGCATCCTGGCCTTCGGGATCAGGCATCACAATATGATACGCTCCAGAATTTCCGGCATATCCAGTTACTTCTGCATAAATATGAGCGTTACGTTTTAAAGCATGTTCTAATTCTTCTAAAATCAGTACTCCTCCACCCTCAGCTAATACAAAACCATCTCTAAGCCGATCAAAAGGCCTGGAAGCTTCCGAAGGTAAACCCTTACCTTTGGAAATAACACGTAAAGAACAATAAGCCCCAAAAGTAAATCTTGTTAAAGAAGCTTCAACGCCGCCGGTGATACAAACATCCAAATCTGAACATTGAATTTTACGAAGAGCTTCCCCAATCGCCTGAGTTCCAGAAGCACAGGCTGTTGAAATTACCATATTATGACCAAAGAAACCATTGACAATCGCAATATGGCTAGAAACAGCATTAGGAGTAATTTTAGGAACACATAATGGATTCATCCGATGAGCACCTTTATCAAAAGCAGCTATCATCTGTTCTTCATGAAAGATACATCCCCCTAAACCAGAACCCATCACAACACCCACACGATACTTATCTTCCTGGGTCATGTCTAAACGACTATCATCGATAGCCATCTTAGAAGCTGCTAAACCAAAATGAACAAATCGGTCAACCTTGGAAACTACTTGGGAAGGCATATATTGGGAAGGAACAAAATTCTTAACTTCACCGGCAATATGACAATCAAAGTCTTGATGATCAAAGGCGGTAATGACATCTATTCCTGAACGACCCTCAATATTAGCTTTCCAGAAATCTTCTTTGCCAATACCATTACAAGCCACAACTCCAAGACCGGTGATCACGACACGACGTTTTTGCATTTTGATTTTAACCTTAAATGGATTTAAAAAAACGGAAGATTAAAAGGACTCCGTAATTTGATCTGCTAATAATAAGACATTGTGGGTGGCATCGACTTCAAGAACTCCGCTATCGATAGTCAGAACTTTAATATTCTTTCCATCTTTTCTAATACGCACCAAACCCCCTTTAAGAGCACAAAGCATAGGTTCGTGATTCGAATAGACCTCTAAACCACCCATTAACCCAGGAGCCGCCAGACTCTCCACTGTTTCTTCAAAAACTTTACCAGAGGGTGTAACAATAGATAATTGAAACATTCTTAAGGTCCTTATAAAGTTTTTGCTTTAGCGACTACTTCATCAATATTTCCAACCATGTAAAAGGCTTGTTCAGGAATAGCATCATGTTTACCTTCTAAAATTTCTTTAAAAGAACGAACCGTCTCTTCCAAAGGAACATATTTACCAGGGATCCCTGTAAACTGTTCAGCCACATGAAACGGTTGTGATAAGAATTTCTGAATTTTACGGGCACGCTCGACAACTAAACGATCGTCTTCAGAAAGTTCATCCATACCTAAAATAGCAATAATATCCTGAAGCTCCTTATACTTCTGTAAAATTTCCTGTACACCACGAGCCACTTGATAATGCTCATCTCCGACAATTTCTGGAGCCAAAATTGTTGAAGAGGAGCTTAAAGGGTCAACAGCAGGATAAATACCAAGCTCAGCAATAGGACGAGAAAGTTCGGTGGTAGCATCTAGGTGAGCAAATGTCGCCGCTGGAGCCGGATCTGTATAGTCATCCG
This sequence comes from Candidatus Omnitrophota bacterium, assembly GCA_015233165.1. Lineage (GTDB taxonomy): Bacteria > Omnitrophota > Gorgyraeia > Zapsychrales > Fredricksoniimonadaceae > JACQCF01. The sequence goes on along the minus strand of JADFYF010000001.1, from coordinate 64,475 downwards.
CGGGAACATAAATAGCCTGAATTGATGTTACAGAACCATTCTTCGTCGATGTAATGCGTTCTTGTAATTCCCCCATATCGGTCCCTAACGTTGGCTGATATCCAACTGCAGAAGGAATACGTCCCAATAAAGCAGATACCTCCGCACCTGCTTGAGTGAAACGAAAAATATTATCAACAAACAAAAGAACATCCTGATGCATCGTATCACGAAAATACTCAGCAACAGTTAAAGCCGATAAGGCCACACGTAAACGAGCCCCTGGAGGTTCGTTCATCTGACCATAAACCAAGGAGGTTTTATCAATAACACCTGCTTCCTTCATTTCTTTATAAAGAGCAGTCCCTTCACGGGTACGTTCCCCTACCCCTGCAAAAACAGAATACCCCCCGTGCTCCTTGGCAATATTATTAATCAACTCTTGAATCAAAACAGTTTTACCTACACCTGCTCCTCCGAACAGACCAATCTTACCACCCTTGCGGTAAGGAGCTAATAAGTCAATAACCTTAATACCTGTCACCAAAACAGACGTGGATGTTTCCTGCTCTTCCACAGACGGGGCTAAACGGCGAATGGGCATATATTTCTCAGCCTTAATAGGCCCCTGTTGATCAATAGGTTCACCCAAAAGATTCATAACACGACCTAAGGTTCCAACACCAACAGGCATGATTAAACCTTCCCCAGTATCTGTGACTTCCTGACCACGAATCAAACCTTCTGTACCATCTAAAGCAATGGTACGAACAATATTCTCACCCAAATGCTGAGCAACCTCCAACGTCAGATTATCCTGAGCATCACTAAGAACCTTATTAGTTGTCTTGAGTGCATTACCAATAGCAGGCAATCCCCCAGAGGGGAAAATGACATCAATAACTGCTCCTAAAACTTGCGTAATTTTACCTGTCGATTTCATAAATTCATCTCCATTTATTTTAAAGCTTCTGCACCTGAAATAATTTCAATAAGTTCTGTTGTGATAGCCGCCTGTCTCGCACGATTACGCAATAAGGTATAACGATCAATTAAATCCGATGTATTTTGTGAAGCCTTATCCATCGCCGACATACGGGCCCCATGCTCTCCGGCCGCATTTTCTAATAATGTAAAAAATATTTTAAAGTTTAAAAATTTTGGTATTAAAAATGAAATCAAATCTTCCTGATCAGGCTCATATTGATAATCCGCCTTTTGAGGTTTAACTTTCTTAACTAAAGCAGCGGGATCTAAAGGAAGAATCTTCTCAATCAAAGGAACCTGTGATAAAGGACCGGCAAAATGATTATAAGCTAAGTAAATTTCATCAAACTGACCGGATATATAGGAAGCCGCTAAATCATTGGCTATTTTTAAAGCGTCTGCAAAATTAGGCTTTACAGTGACATGTTCATAATAGTTAATCACGGTTTCTGACTTTCTAAAAGACATATGTCCACGACGACCGCAGAAACTTAAAGAAATCTTATGGTATTTATAATGATTTTCTTTAAGCCAATTTCTTAATTTACGAATCAGATTATTATTAAACCCACCACAAAGTCCTTTATCGGATGTAAACAAAACAACAAGAACCTTACTTGGCAATTTCCTTTGAACAATTAAAGGATGTTTACCTTGCCCAGTGGCTGATGATAGACGAGAAATTAACTCTTGTAGTTTAGCCGCATAGTCTAAGGCACTGCCCTGGGCTTTATGGGCACGTTTAAATTTACTGGCTGAGACCATTTTCATAGTCTTAGTCATTTTCTTCGTATTTTTCAACGACCCGATCTTTTTATTGTATTCTTTTATACTTATCATCTATTAAAGAGAATCATGCTAAAAAGGTTGACTTAACTTCCTCTAAGATTTTCTTGAGGGCTGTTTTAATTTCATCTGTCATAACTAACGTGTTATTAAATAATTTAACATAATCGGTATATTTGCTATCTAGCTGTATACCTAGGTGATCTTCAAATGCTTTGATTTTATTAACCGGAAGATCATCCAAATATCCATTAACAGCAGCAAAAATAATAGCGACTTGTTTCACAACGGGTAAGGGAACCTGAATCCCCTGCTTAATAATTTCCATCAGACGCTTACCACGATCCAATTGTTTCTTGGTTGCTGCATCCAAATCAGAAGCAAACTGAGAAAACGCAGCGAGTTCCCGGTACTGAGCTAATTCTAAACGTAAAGACCCAGCGGTTTGTTTCATAGCTTTAACTTGAGCATCTCCTCCAACGCGGGAAACAGAAAGACCAGCATTGATGGCAGGACGTTGACCCGCGTTAAAAAGATCCACATCTAAGAAAATCTGGCCATCCGTAATAGAGATAACGTTGGTTGGAATATATGCAGACACATCACCCGCCTGCGTTTCAATAATAGGCAAAGCCGTTAAGCTCCCAGCCCCCTTAACATCGCTTAACTTACAAGCACGTTCCAAAAGACGTGAATGTAAATAGAATATATCTCCAGGATAAGCTTCACGACCTGGTGGACGACGTAACAATAACGACATTTGACGATAGGCCTGAGCTTGTTTAGTTAAATCATCATAAATAATCAAAGCATGACGACCGGTGTCACGGTAATATTCCGCCATAGCTGTTGCTGAGTAAGCGGATAAAAATTGCATAGGAGCGGGATCAGATGCGGTTGCAGCGATAATAGTTGTGTATTCCATCGCTCCATACTTACGGAGCTTTTCATAGACGCCAACAACAGTAGAACGCTTTTGTCCAATGGCCACATAAAAACAAAATACACCTTTGCCCTTTTGGTTGATAATCGTATCAATGGCTAGGGTAGTCTTTCCTGTTTTACGATCCCCAATAATAAGTTCACGCTGACCACGACCGACGGGCGTTAAAGCGTCGATAACCTTGGTTCCCGTCTGCAAAGGTTCATGAACGTTTTTACGATCAATAATCCCTGGGGCTTTAAGTTCAATTTGGCGAAACTCTTTGGCTACAATCGGTTCTTTACCGTCAATCGCATTACCTAAACCATCAAGGATGCGTCCTAAAAGAGCGTCCCCTACAGAAACAGAAGCAATTCTTCCGGTACGTTTAACTTCATCCCCTTCTTTAATATCACTATCACTACCAAAAATAGCCACACCCACGTTATCCTGTTCTAGGTTAAGAGCAATCCCGCGAATCCCATTACTAAATTCAACCAACTCGCCGGACATAACATTATTTAAACCATAGACACGAGCAATACCGTCGCCCACATTAAGAACTGTTCCTATTTCATAGGTTTGGATCTTACCTTCAAATGTAGCTAATTCTTTTTTAAGAATACTTGTGATTTCTTCGGGATTCAAATGTTGTGCCATACCTAGCCTTTTCTTTTTATGCTAATACCTTTTGTCTAAATTGTTCTAATTGGGTTTTAATAGTTCCATCAAAGAGTACACCCTCTACCAATAAACGAAAACCTCCTAAGAGTTCCGGTTTAGTCTGACATTCCAATGAAATTTCTTTATGATGCTTACGGTTTAATCTGTTTTGGATATTCTCTTTTTGGTCTTCCTTGAGAATGAAAGGTGTTTGCAAATTAACACGCATTTGATTATTTTTTTGAAGATAAAGGTCATCAAAGCTTTCAAAAACACCACTTAACTCATTTAAACGATTTTTAGCATTCAAAAATAATAAGAATTTTAAAAGAAGATCAGGTATTTTATTTTCAAAAACTTTATAAAGAATGGATGCTCTTCCTTCTGAAGATAGCAAAGGATTATGAATAAAAGAAGAAAGTTCTGTTTTATTCTTCAACATATTGTTGATTTCCCACAAAGACACAAAAACAGGATCAAGACTATTCTGCGTTTGAGCTAATTCAAACAGGGCCCGAGCATACCTATAGGTAATTTGAGATTGACTCATAATTTTTCAATTGCATCCTGAACCAAACGACGATTTTTATCCTGATCCATATTTTCTTGAATAATCTTACTTGCCAGTGAAATAGCCACTTCAGCGCTTTCCTGACGCAAAGATTTTAAGAGTCTTTGACGTTCTCCGATGATTTCCTCGTGAGCAGCTTTAACAATATCCTGTGCCTGTTGCTTGCTTTTAGCCTCAACATCTGCGGCTAATTCTTTGGCTGCCTTTCGAGCTCCATCAATAATCAAGGAGGCTTGAACCTTGGCTTCGATGAGAATTCTTTGTTTTTCTGCTTCAATTTCAGCTATCTGAGCTTTAGCTTTATCAGCATTCTCTAAAGCCTCACGAATATCCTTCTCGCGTTTCTGCAAATTTTCCATAATTGGCTTAAACGCAAACTTTTGAAGAATAAAAAGAAGAATAAAAAATGTCACCCATGTTAAAACAACCATGAGTATATCCGGAGTTAATATATTTGCTCCAGAGCTGGCAGCAGCACTATGTTCCATTGCTGTATTTTCCATAATTATTTCCTAATGTATATGTTTAGGATTGAAGTGCTAAGAAACAGAACACGGCGCACAATAAGGCAACCCCTTCAACCAGAGCTGCACCGATAAACATGACTGTTTGAATCTTACCTGCTTGTTCCGGCTGACGGGCAATCCCATTTAAAGCGGCAGCAACAATTTGTCCGACCCCAATACCAGCCCCAACGGCACAAAGACCAAAACCAATACCGACTAAAAGTCTTCCTAAATGAGCTATTTCCATGGTTGGTTGCATCTGTAATTCCTTTCGTTTGTTGTATTAATGTTCTGGATGATACATTTGACCTATAAATACGGCTGATAAAAGTACAAAAATATACGCCTGTAGAAAAACAACCAGAATCTCAAGTAAAGAAATACCTACAGCTAAAACAATAGCTGGTAAAGCCCACGCACCAAATAAAACGACCAGGCCTAATAATGCCAAGACAACCATATGCCCTGCCAACATGTTGGCAAAAAGACGAACCATCAAGGCAAAGGTTTTAATAAAAACACCTAATAATTCTAAAAAAAAGATAAAAGGCATAATCAGTTTTGGGACACCAGCAGGCATAAAAGCCTTTAAAAATCCACCAAAGCCATTCTTTTGAATAGCTCCAAAGGTCATTAGAAAGAATGTAATCAAGGCTAAGGGAGCCGTAACACCTATATTAGCTGTTGCTGTCGAAAAAATAGGTATTTGCCCCATTAAATTAAGACCCAGAATAAAAAAGAAAAAAGTACAAAATAAAGGGGTTAATTTCTGACCATCCTCCTCTCCCAAAGAAGGAATAGCAATTTCATCTCTGACAAATTGAACAAAAACTTCCAATAAATTAGTGATCCCTGTCGGAACTCGATCATTCTTACGATAAAAAACACAAAAAAGAACAAGTAAAATAACGGCACAGAGAATGACCATTAATGAGTGTAAACTTAAAAAAGTTGGTAATTGAACCGGAGGTAAGAATGGCAGATGCCATTCGTGAGAATCCATGACGTGACGCAAAATATATTGATCTAATTGAAAACTATGGGGAGATTCATTCATAAAATTTTATACAAATAGATAATTACGAAATGGATATGATAGACGACAACCTATTTTTGTGCAAGAATAATTACTTAATTCTTACGTATACTTTTCCAGATCTCATACGCTACGTAAGTAACCCCTAATCCAAGACCCACAAAGGCCCAAAGATTACCTGTATGAAAATTCTGGTCTAAATAATAACCGCCAAAGAATAGTAAGATGATTCCAAAACCCGCATAATAATTCATAGTCATCTTTTTATTTCAATAAAATATATCGATTAGGATTGAGTGATTTCAAAAAAATCAGAATCATTTAAAGACTGCAGCTTCTCCCATTTCTGATTAAACTCAACGATTTTCTGAGAGATGATTTCTTTAACCTGGGAAATAGCCTCTTGTCGCTTCTTCATATTGGCCTGAACGACTCCATCAAGAGCATCAATAGAGCTTAAATGAACGTTGGGTATTTGGGCTACAGCAGGATCAATATTGCGCGGCATAGAAATATCCACCAAAACCAATCGTCGTCCACGACGAAGGGCCATAATTTGGGCCATTTTTTCCTGATCTAAAATGTAATGAGGTGCCCCTACAGAGCAAAAACATAGGTCAACTTCCGTTAAAATATCCTTAATATCCCAAAAAGAGACAGCTATCCCTCTATATTGTTGAGCTAAAACATCCGCCTTCTCACCAGTCCGATTCATCAAATAAATCTTGGAGACAGAATGATTATTAAGATTCGTTAAAGCCAACTCCCCCATCTTACCGGCACCAATAATCAAAACAGATTTCTCAGCCAACGTCCCTAAGGTCTGTTTAGCCATTTCAATGGCCGCCCAACTGACCGAAGAACCTCCAAAACTGATATCTGTTTCTGTTTGAGCCTTCTTCCCTGTACGGATAGCCACATTACTTAAAATGTTAAAATATCTAGACAACAACCCTAGTTCACGAGCACGATCTACAGAATGTTTAAGCTGACCTAAAATTTGTTTTTCGCCAAGAACTAGAGAATCTAATCCTGTAGCAACTCTAAAAAGGTGTTCCACAGCCTCTGTATTCTCATAACTATAAACATGATGAGTTAACTTAGAGTCAACGGAAGTCTTTCTGACCTTAGCTATCATACTGACGACAAAATCACGATCAATAGACTCATTCGATCTTTTTAAATAAACCTCCACCCGATTACAGGTTGAAAGAACAAAAGCCTCATTGACCAAAGGATTATTTTTGAGTTCTAATAATAAAAGGTCCTGTTGAGCTGGATTTAAAAAGAACTTCTCACGAACTTCGATAGGGGCAGTCTTGTGGTTTAATCCAATAATTAACATACTTTATGAACCGACTCCTACAGAATACTCATAAACCATTTTCCCACCGTAATATCCTGCCATCGTTACTGTTAGTGTTAAAACTGATACCAAAAGGAAATAGAAATTTCTAAAAGTTTTATCGGAAATCTTGCGCAATCCCCAAAGAATTGGCAAAGAGATTAAAGCTATCCACATGGTCAGAAAAGCAAAATTCTTGTGTTGCGTTAAAATAGGGTGATTCAAATGAATTCGAGTTTGTTCCAATAACCCACTATAAACAATTACCGGAGTCAAAACAGCAGCGAAACAATAAATCAAAAAAGACGCTTCTGAAAGAAGGTTTTTCTTAAAAACCCGACCTAAAATCTCAAAAACTAACGCTGTCATAAAAAGAGCAATAGGAAAATGAACAAGTTTAGGATGTAATGGAATAAGAAAATTCAAGATAACAAACTCCTAATTCTTAAAGAAATCGATAGCTTCTTTAAATTCTTTTAAATCATTGACGTTATCCAACCAGCGAGAATTTCTTTGCTCTATTAAACAAACGTCACTATTAATAAGAATCTGACGGGGACAATAGACACCTTTATCTTTGAATTCTAAAACTTTAGAATACGCCGTAGATTCCCAAATAGCACATAAAGGTTCAGGTAAGCCATTGTAGATGCTTTTAAACGCTGTCGCCATTTTATGTGTACTTCGACAGCTAATAAGCTCTTGCACAGCCTCTTGAGTTATAAAAGGCAAATCACAAGCCATAATTAACCAAGCCGCTTCAGGATAGGCCTTCATTGCTGAGAGAATCCCTCCTAGGGGGCCAATTCCGAGAAGCCCAGGATCATCATCGATAGAAATTAAATTTGTATAGGTTGACTGATCAGATCGTTTGGAAAGAAAAACCTTCTCGCAGTTACTTTCAAGAAGATCATGAACGTGTTGAATTTGAGGCTTGCCGTGGTAATTCAAAAGGGCCTTGTCCTGCCCCATTCGTTTACTAAACCCGCCAGCTAAAATAAGGCCATAAAGATTTTTGATTTTGGTCATATTCAATAAATCCATCGGCATCCGCTAGAGCCGCAAAATCTCCAGAACCGCCTATCTGAATAGGCTGAGCAAAACGAGTTCCATTCTTCTCTGAAATCTTTACAGGTATAAATTCCGTATTATCGCCAGGTTTTTGAGGCACTTGAGACAATTGAACAAGTTCTTGTGTCACCTTGATTCCTGCTGTTTTCTTTAAAAATGGAATTACAAAACGATAGGCACAAATTTGAGTTGAAACAGGATTTCCTGGTAAAGCAAAGACAGCCTTACCTGTTCGGCTATTACCAAACCAAAATGGTTTTCCTGGTTTTTGAGCAACCTTATGAAACAGCTCCTTAATTCCCAACTCTTTTAGAACTTCAGGAACATAGTCAAACTGCCCCATAGATACACCACCGCTTAATATCAACATATCAAAATCTTTTAAATTCTGACCTACCCCCTTAAGAAGCCTTTTCTTGTCGTCAGGATAGTGGAATATTGTTCCTTTAGCTAAACCGCTTCCCTCGATTAAAGATTTAAGCGTATGGCTATTCGAAAGCCTGGTTTGATAGTCTTTGGGCTGTTTATCGATCTCTACCAGCTCATCACCGGTGGAAATGATGGCGATATTAGGGATACTACTGACCTTAACCTTTGTCTTACCCACAGAGGCCAAAATCGAAATATGAGGTGTCAAAAGACGGCAGGGATCTTTAATGAGCATCTGGCCTTTTTTAGAATCCGCCCCCTTAAAACTTATATTTTGTCGAGGCTTAACCAGGGTCCACCCCTTTAAACTTGCATTATCCCCTTCAATACCCACCTGTTCCATAGGGATAACCGCATTACAACCCGAGGGAAGAACGGCTCCTGTCATAATTTCCACACAATATGCGGGATTCTTTAATTTATAAGGTTTATCCCCTGCAGCGACAGTCTTTTCAATAGGAAACTCCCTCACCCCTTTTTCATAACTAGAGCTATGAATAGCAATGCCATCCATCAGCGCTTTATCAAAAGAAGGTTGATCCCGGTCGCTTCGAATAGGCTCTCTTAACAAACGGCCATTCGCCTGTGATAAAGGAACAATTTCAATAGGCGCAGATTTAACACTATTTAAAACAATATGTTCGGCTTGATAAACAGATATCATCGGTTACTTTCGGTGGTCAAGGTAGATAAAGTGGTATCAATAAAAGGATTATCTCATAAATAAGAAAAATGAGCAAGAACGTTGAAAACCCTTAAGTTATGCGCCCCCATTGTGGCAATCAGAACAATTCATCGTCTTCCAAGAGCCATCGTCTTCAAAAGGGTGTTGGAAATCCAGACCATTAGCATTTTTCTGTATATTATCACCAGAACCTTGTTCCGTTATTGTATGACACGTTGTACATGCCCTGGGAATTATCTCTCCACTTTTAGATTGATGCTCATCATCATGACAACGGAAACATCCATTAGAGATTCTATGCCCTATATCATAAGGATAAACATCCCAACGGGCCTTCATTTCAGGAAAAAAGTTATTTTTATATAACGTAATAATCACAGCTATCGCTTCTTTAATTTTCTGCTGATGCGTTGCATAATATTTAACCTGAGATTTAATATAATAAGAAGTAATAATGGATTCTATCTTTTCAACAGCCTCACCTTCACTCTTATACTCCTTAGAAAGAACTTCCACAGCCTTAGCCTTAATCATAGGAATGGTTGGGCTTATATTATCATCTTCTAACGCTCGATTAATTAAGACCTCAGGGGCTTCAAAATGATGGGCTGGTCGATTATGACAATCCATACAATCCATTTTACGAATTTTTGAAGGAGCAGGAGCCTTATCTTTATAAGGAGATGTTTTAGTCATATAAATCTTTTCTTCTCCAGATTTACTAACAGTCTTTACCCATGAAATTTTCTGACGTTTTTCATCATCAGCAGCATAATAAACTTCATTATCATTGTACATATGCGCATGAATACCTGATGAATCTTTGGATTTGCCTCCAATATGCATAAGTAATTGAATCGTCCACTTAGGAGTTTTTGATGGATCATCAGCAAAATATGTTCTTTTAATTTGAATAGCGTTGTAGGTCTTTCCAGGCCAATGACATTCCTCACAAATTTCTTTGGCTGGACGTAAAGTTGTCACAGGAGTAGGGATTGGTCGGGCATAGGTTCCTTGAATTTTTTTAAGCAACATACGGACACCAGCCATTTTGTAGTGCACATACCAACCCGCTCCAGATCCAATGTGACACTCTACACATTTAATCTTAGCGTGCGATGAATGCATATGAGCCACGTATTCCGGATTCATAATCTGATGACAGGCTACTCCACAAAAACGATCAGATTCAGTATAAGTAAAAGCCTTATATGAACAAATAGCAGCGACGAGCATTCCTGCAATAGTGACAAATAGAAAGATCATCAATGCGTTTTGATGTTTAGGGTTAGACAAATCAATATGTATGGCTTTTCGCGTCTTATCTTCAAGACCCTTACTAATTCTCTCTCGTTTCCATTTCGCTCCCAACGGAATTAAAATAAATCCAATAACAAGTAGTGGAGGTAAAATCAGATAGGCTAGAATTCCAATGTAGTCACTTTTAGATGGAGAGAAAAAATCAACCCAAAAAAGAATTGTTTCAGAAAAAAGCACAATCAGCGACAGGACAACACCGATATAGGTTGTTGTATTATAGAAATTATCTGAAAATCTTTGTTTACGTCGTTTGGGATCGATTGTCATTAGTCTATACCTGATTGATAATAGAAATTAATAAGACTTAAATCAAACTCTTAACATTATATAACAATAATTTTTTCGATATAGTTGTTATTAATAAAAATACTCCTATGCACTAGGAGTATTTTTATTGTGAGAAAATATTGACTTTTGTTTACTTGCCTTTGAAATCTTCTATCTTGCCCGCAGCTTTAAATGTATCTTCTGTGGGATGTTCTAAGCCAGCATCTTTAGCCGCTTTCTTAACTGCTAAACCATAGGCATTCCATTCATGAGATCCTTCAGCCTTCTTAGGTAAGGCATCCACATGACACATATTACATTTCAGCTTAGCATCAGGATAGACAGATTTATAAGCTTTAATCATTGTTGGATTAGCTAGGACTAAACTACTTGAAACACCGACGGATAAAATTGTTGAAAGAACTAAAAGACTATTAATGCGTTTCATATGTCTCCTTTATTTTAATGATGTTCTATATTTGCTTTAACAGGTGAATTATTGATTAAATGTGGCACGCCGTAAATATCAAAGTCATACGTCTTGCCAAAGAATGTTTGTTTTGTTTCTGAAAGAGTTCCAAGGATTCCAAAGATTAACAAAGATAATATTGTCAAAACACCTACTAACATTGAAACAGGCCTTTTAGAAGGAACGCGCTGTGAACTCTTATCCATAAATGGCCAAATCAATAATAACATAGGAGCCAAACCAACAACAAAAATACCTACTAATTTTGGAAAATATTTAATCACCTGATACATCGACATAAAATACCATTCAGGTTTGATTCCATCAGGAGTTTTAAGAGGATCCGCCTTTTCTCCCAATTCAAAAGGAAGCATAATGGATAAAGTAATTAAAACTCCCAAAACAAAAAAGAAAACAACTCCCTCTTTAACAATATGGTGTGGAAAAAATGGAATTCCCTCTCCCTTTTTGACGGGTTTTTCTTTGTCCACTGGGTCCATGGTGGACATCCCTTGGAAACGGACCAGAAACAAGTGAACAGCGACCAGAAAAAATACTAACCAAGGCAGAATAATAACATGAATAACAAAGAATCGCGAAAGCGTCTCTCCACCGACGACGGGACCACCACGCATGAAAAGCTTCATGGGTTCACCAATCAATGGAACTGCCCCTGCAATCTCAGTTCCAACGGTTGTTGCCCAATAGGCCAACTGATTCCATGGAAGCAGATAACCCGTAAAACCAAAAATTAAGGTTAAAATAAATAAACCAACCCCTATCATCCATGTTAATTCTCGAGGTTTTTTGAAGGAACCTGTAATAAAAGTTCTTAACATATGTAAAAAGACGATCAAGATCATTAAGTTGGCACCCCAGGCATGGATCTGACGAAAGAGCCATCCCATGTAGGGTTTAGTCATGATAAACTTAACACTCTCGAAAGCTTCGTCAGCGGTGGGACGGTAATAGATTAAAAGTAAGATGCCTGTGACGATCTGGCTGGCAAAAAGAAATAGGGACATACTACCTAAGGTGTGAAACCAGCTAATGTGACCTGGAAGAGGTTTTCGTAATTGATATTCTAAAGGCTCTTGAATTGCCTTGACATCAAATCGTTTTTCAAACCATGCACCAATTGTTTTCTTTATCATTTTTATCTATTCCTAAACTTTAACCATGATTCGTCCATTAATGACGCTAACATCATGAGGAGGCAATCCCTTAGGAGGAGGTCCTGAAACAACCTTCCCTTCAATATCAAATGTTCCCCCATGACATGGACAGACAATCTGTTGACGAGCTTTTTCCCACCCTACTAAGCATCCTAGATGGGTACAGACAGCGGATAAAGCTTTAAATCCTTGCGCAGTACGAATAATCATGACCGCACTTCCAGCCACAATAACTTTTTTAGCGTCACCGACGGCAATATCATCCACCGCACCAACATCAGAAAGCCCCCCCGCAGGACCTCGTTTGGTAATAGGAGCCAGATACGAAAGAGCTGGATAAACCATGCCTGCCAAGGTTGCCAGCATTCCAATGCGAATCACAGTGCCAATAAAATCCCTGCGACTTAATTCAGGATTAATTTTGCAGGATGGATTTTGATCATCGTGAGTTGAGTTATTTTCTTTTGTCATTAGTGTTTTTTATCGTGGTTAGAACTTAATTGTTTATATCTAATACACAAAACAGTCATCATGATAATGATAAAGATCCACAAGGGCCATAGGGCAATCTTACGCATTTGCAAACTTTGTCTTTTTTCATGAATCGTATTTTGGACATCCTTGGTTTTCGTATCGACCTGTTTGGCTAATTCGGCGACATTAGTATAGGACAAAGTATGTTGCATTGGCCCCATTTCAAAAACTTTAGTCTTCGCCTCTTCTAAAATAGCTGTTTCTTCCTCGACAAAAAGACCATCAATGGATGCTTGTTTGACAATCTGTTGTGTCGTTTGTAAGTCCTGTTGAGCTTTGCTTAAAAGTCCTTTAATTTTCTGACCTTCTTTAAAAGCAACTGTTTGTGGCTGGTGACATTTAACACAAGCCTGATCGTACAACGTTACAGCAACAGGTTGGATGCCATGATTACTATGACAAGCTACGCATTGAGGAAAATTACCTTGATCAATAAGTTTAGCATGAGGACTTTTAAGGAAGTTATCCTTCTCATTCATATGACATTTGCCACAGGCATCAGCGACCTGTTTGACGCCAGGTGGCAAAGCTCCATGACTTCCGTGACAACTGACACAGGTAGCAACCCCAATATCTTTCTTTTCAAATAAAGCCTTACCATGGACGCTGTCTTTATATTTTGCAAACATGTCCATCTGAATCCCATAGGGCTTCATGAGCTTCTCATTACCATGACAACGATTGCATGTTTTAGGAACATTTAAAGGATAGACAGGACTGGTAGGATCTGTGACATCGACGACATCATGATACCCATGACAATCACTGCACACGGGTACATTTTTGTCGTTGTCATTAAAAAGTTTCTTGCCATGCATGCTGGTTTTATATCTAGCAAGCTGGTCGGTGCGAATACCATAAAAATTCATGGCTTCGACGTTGGAATGGCAGGTACCACAGATTTGAACAATTTGATTTTTATCAGGAACGCCAACGTATCCCGTGGAAGGAGCTTTGGCTAACTCTTTATCTTTTTGGGTAGAATCCCCCCCATGACATTTCTCACAGGTAATCCCCTGTTTCCCATGGATACTATTTTTTAAATCCTGCCACTGATCATCGTGGCAAGAGATACAGTAATTCTTTGAAACGTCTTGAGCAAAGCCCAAACTTAATGGGTATCCTATAAAAAAAGCTATTAGAAAAAATATACGCATAAATTTTGGACTCAACAAAAAGATAGAATAAAACCCACCGAAATGAATCTTATTCTATCTTTTATCTCTCTTTATTGCTAAGAAAATAATAATTTATTTCTTGTTTACCACTTACAGCTAAGGCTTAATTTGAAAATATTCGCTGAATAATTACCGGCTCCAGTTAAAGCATTATCACGGTAAGAAGCATGTTCATACCCTGGACTAACCTTCAACCACTTACGATAAGACCAATCAAGCCCTGTGCCAAAATCAAGCTCCCTAAAATCTGAACCTAAAGGAATGCCGTTAGTAAAATTGACGTAATTAGGAGAAATTGTATAGCTTACCGTATTATTCCAAGTCAAATCCCCTCTTGGAGAATAGCTTGATGAAAACACCCAGCTATTGTACCCTGAGTTGAAAGTCGGAATATTCGGTGTTGTATTGTAATTTGTCGCTTCAGGATTTGATGCTGTAATGCTCCTGATATAATCCTGCACATGCGAATAAGATAGCATGAATAAAAGAGGATCTATCGGCTGTACTGTAATTTCATAGGTATACTTCGATGTGAGCATATGATTTACAGATATATCAGAAGGTGTAGCTGCAATACCCACTGGGCTATAAACATTATCAGAGAACTGATACCTAAAAGAATTTTGGAGCCAGCGATAAGGCTTCCAGCCAAGCGTAGAACTTTCTTCTACTCCTCTGACTCTCAAAGAAGATAGCAGAATAATCCTATCACTAAAAGTGCTACCACCTGGTTTAGTTATCGTATCTGAAATTGTATCGTAATTATCCACTCTATCGTGGGCTTTAACCTGTGTTGTAAAGGTAAAGAATCTGTTAGGAACGATTCTACCTCCAGCAGTCCAAGAAGCACTTTGCATTCTATTAAGCCTGGTTAAAAAATCAGTACCAGGATTAGAACCACTACCTGTATTAAACTGATCACTGACCCAATTCCTACCTTGTTGAAAATCGGTTTCAGCATACAAAGTCGTATGACTAATGCCAGAATAATGTAAAGCAAGATGTTCGCCGACGTTATCCTGATGATTTTCCATAGCTTCATTATTGGCCGTTGTTAAAGCAGTGCCAGGGTAATACTGTGAATTTGCCTCGGCACCACTATGCTCATATCTGGTGTCTGCAAGAAAGGTTAAGTTTGAAGTCAATTCAGAGTTAACATTTCCTACCCAGACATGACTATCTTGTAAAGCCTGAGCAAGACTCCAACCACTGGCACTTGAATTGGTAGGTAAAGCCGTTGCTACTCCACCAAGAGTCGCAGAAGTATAGACCATTCTTTGCAGAATATCTGTAGAGTGTATATGGCTGTAATGATACCCCAAGGCTGCAAAGGTTTTATCATTGAGCATCCATTTTTCAGCTCTTACGCCTGAACCAAACAACTTAGCATCTGGATTATCATAAACAGTGTTAAGTTGATTTTGTGAACCTGAAACAGTATCATTCAAATACTGCATATACGTCAAACTGTGATTGTAATCAAATTCAGCCGTCTGCACTCCTTTAAAGGTAATTCCTGCAATTTCCTTCTTTTCTTTCAGAGTAACAGTATCCGTATAATTATTGACCGCAGCCCAAGCTGGTCCAATTTTCCTATAGGATTGTGAAACAGTTTTGGGAGTACCGTTAAGAGAAGGGTAAGCATAAACCCACTGTAAAAGCGATTTATTTCCATCCTTGGAATTATGTTGATAGGCTACATCCAAAAAAGGATCATTCACTGGCCCTAAACCAGCTTCTAATTTGAAGAAACTGACATCCATCTGAAGATCTGGACTGCTGGGTTGAGCTGCTTGATATTGATCCGGAATTTTGCCATAATCAACATAAGTAGTGAGATCACTAGTACTACTAGTATTAATTTCATAAGGATAGACCCCGCCTGTTCCATCATAATACTTTCTAAACGCATTATAATCGATCTGTAAGAAGGCAAGATCATCTTTTTTAAGTAGCAGGTGTCCAGTATTGTTATTTGTCTTTAAGAAAGCACTCCCTTCGGCTTCTATGGAGATATCCTTGTTAATTTGTTTGAGGAAGGTTATATCGGAAATGCCAGCATCTCCTCCATCCTTTGTCCAGTTAAGCGCTCTGAATTTGGCCACACTCCCGTTGACACTAGCATATTGCACAGGAGCAACAGTGACACTAAGGGCAGGTGTTGTTTCTTGAGCAAACACCACCAGATTCCCTATTCCTGAAAGGTAAACTGTTATTGCTATTGAGAGTATTACTCTAAGACTTCTCATATGTTATTCCTCACGTTAAGAATTAGTAGGTGAATCTTGGATAAAAATTAGACCCATGAATTTGCTGATGACATCCAGCTGCCCAGCATGCTCCGCCTCTAGCAAAGTCGTCATAATGCCCGTTTGCGTAACTTGGATAAGCATGACAACGTAAGCAGAGATTAACATCCCTTGCCAACAACATCTTGTCATTAACTGAACCATGAACCTGATGGCAAGTTGTACAGCCGTCTCTCATCGCGTCATGAGCAAAGACAAACGGTCCGCGTTTATCTGAATGGCACTTGAAACAGGTTTCATTAACGCCCTTTTCAGAGGTCGCTGTCCAAGGTCTAACATCCATACCATGAGCATCATGGCAATCCGTACAGGTCATCTTACCTTCAAGAACGGGGTGATGATATGGCAGGCGGAATTGAATCTTTTTATCCGTATGGCAACTGAAACAGACTTCCGGATCTTTCTTAGGGTTAATCATAGTCCCCTTGCCACCACCGTTATCCACGTGAATGGAACCTGGGCCATGGCAAGCCTCACACCCTTCAGCACCCGTCGTATCATTCTTAATATTGATACGTGCATGGGTTGAAAGCTTGTATTCCTTATATTCCTTATCATGACAGGTGACGCAAACGTCCATTCCCACATACGTGGCCTTCTTTAAATACAACATTTCATTGACCTTGGTCTGATTCGCATGGACAGAAGGAATGCCCAATGTCAAAACCCCTCCTAAGGTCAGCGCAAAAACTAAAACCAGCGCTTTAATGGTACTTAATATTCTTTCCTTGGCTATCATAAGCCCTCCCGTTACTGTTGTTATTTCGCTCTTATTTCTTAAAATCTTCGATCTTTCCAACCTTCTTAATTGAATCCACTGTTACTTCCGCTGCTGCTGCTTTTAAAGCCTTACCATAATCATTGGGGTCATGCGCGCCATCTTTTTTGGGCATGGCGTCCACATGGCAACCAATACATTTTGGCTTTTCATCTGGATAAGCTTCTTTGTAAGCTTTAACAATTTTCATATTGGCTTGGGCCGGAATAGAAAAACCAAGAACCAGTACAGCTGCTAATAAAAAGTAAAAAATCTTAGAATTTGTGTTTATCATAGCGGTCTCCTGTTATTTTTTATTTCTTACCAAAACTTTCAATGCTTCCAACCTTTTTATAAGTATCTGCCGTTGGCTGCGCTGCGACTGCAACAACCGCCTTACCATAGGAATTTAATTCATGCTGTCCATCCGCCTTCTTAGGCATTGCATCGACGTGGCATTCGACACATTTAGGCTTTGCATCAGCAAACGCCTCTTTGTATTTCTTAACTTCTGATAAACTCGCTTGAGCAGGAATAGTCATCATTGTGAAGATTAAACCGATTCCTAAAATAATAATTTGTTTTCTTTTCATAACCTATCGTCCTCGCTAATGTGAATTTTATTTTGATAATAAAATTTTCTCAGAACTCAGTGCTTCAATCTTTGATATCGCTTTATAAAATTCTTCCACCTTACGTGAAATTAAATTATTGACCAAGATGACAGCATCCTTGCGTTTTTGAAGATTCCCCTCGATGACTTTATCTAAATCGTCTAAGGCGATCAATCGGGTATTAGAAACTTCAGCGACGGCGGGATCAATATTGCGTGGCATGGAAATATCGACCAACACTAGAGGTGTAAAGCGTGTGGCCATAATACTGGCAACTAAATCTTTGGAAATTAAATAATGAGGAGCTCCTGAGGAACAAATGCACACATCCACCTTAGCTAAGTTTTCCTTCATATTCCAGAAGGGCACACACTCCGCCTTAAATTCCTCGGCGACAACAACAGCTTTTTCAGTTGTCCTATTCATTAAAAACACCTGCTTAACCTTTTTCTGTTGTAAATTATTCAAGGCTAATTGTCCCATTTTTCCAGAGCCGAGAACTAAAACTGTTTTATCCTCTAGGCCACCTAAAATGTTGTTAGCCATATTAACAGCAGCCGCACTCACCGATACTCCGCCAAAATCAATTTGCGTATCTTGACGCGCTTTCTTGCCCGTCTCTAAAACAAAATTAGTTAGGATATTGAGAACCTTGTCCATTAAACCGTTTTGTCTCGATAAAGCCACGGCCTCTTTAATTTGACCTAAAATTTGTTTCTCTCCTAAGATTAAAGAATCTAACCCACAAGCAACTTGTAAGAAATGTTTAACCGCTTCAGCTCCCTCTATAAAATAGAACATTTGCTGAAGGTCTAAACTCATGGCCTGACGTTTAACACGAAAGAGTTTATCCAAAAGACTCTTGGGTTGACAATCATCGACAACTGTCGCATATATTTCGCATCGATTACATGTAGATAAAATGACTGCGGATACTACAGAGGGATCAGTTTTAAAGTCTGAAATTAAAAGTTCACGTTCCAGGGGCGACAAATAAAACTTTTCACGTAAATCAATGGAAGAAGTTTTATGATTAATACCTACTGTGAGTATTTTCATTCTTATCCTTAGATCAATTTATGATAACGGGGTTGAAAATTTCACAACTGTAACGGACTTAAATTATAATGTATTGTAAAGGTTATAATCAATATTAATAGTAGGCGAACTACCTAACATGCTACGTACTATTACGCAATTAAAGCCTCTTTTTATAATTCCCATGTCGTCTCTGTGTTGCTTTATCGTCCATGGGGCTATAATCTTGAAGAGGCAAATCATAAACAGTAACAACAGTCATATCTTTAAAATATTCTTTGGCCCAAAAAATTCGTTCTTTGGATAAAGGTTGAACTCCTGATGGTCTTAGTGGAGTATCCAATTGAACTTCATCCGCTTTTATTTGACGAGAGACCTTAGCAATCTCTTCGACATTTTTAATATTATCGTCGACCAGCATTATTTGTAGGGCCAACCTGCCTTTAAAAACTTTTCGAAAATCAGAAATGCCTTGAATAATTTTGGATAAATCAAGAGTCTGCCCTTGATCCACCATCTCAAAATCCATTTGATTACCAGCGTCTAATTTAGCTAAAACATAATCTGCGGCCATTAAATCATGACGAACCTCTTCCCTGTTCATCAAAGAAGAGTTAGTAATGACCGCCACCTTCTCCGGGCGAATTACTTTAACAGCCCTGATCATCTCGCCAAGATTTAAAGCTAAGGTGGGCTCACCTCGTCCTGAAAAGGTGATATGATCTACGGAATTTAACGGTATCTGTTTTAATTCATCGAGCACTTCTTGGGTAGGTATAAAAACTTCACGGTCATGCGCTAGCTGGGACGATCGTCCTAACTGACAATAAATACAATCCATGTTGCAGATTTTCTTTTCCAAAGAGAGTGGATCAATTCCTAAGGATCGACCTAGACGCCAGGAATGAACGGGACCAAAAACATATTTGAAGGAATCTGCCATTTATTTTCTAGAAATAAACCAAATGGTTACCATCATAAAAACAATTTCAATCACAGCGTAAGCGATCAAGGTTGTTGCAATACCGGCAGTAAAACCATAGGAATGAAGCCCCACGCTTAATAGATTGACACCAAACCACGCCCACATCACGACCATCATACCAAAGACAGCGCCGACAGCCATCCCTAAAGGTCCTATCATCTTAGCCACCTTGGCGTGAAATAATAAAGCTGTCCAGAGAACAATCATTAATGCTCCGTTCTCTTTTGGATCCCACCCCCAGAATCTCCCCCAGCTTTGATCTGCCCAGATACCACCAAGATTAGTTCCAAGGAAGGTTAACGTCAGAGCTACTCCTAGAATTCCTAAGGTTGTTTTGTAGGTTTTATCCAGAGTTTCATTGTCCTTACCAAAAACGGCCTGTAACAACCAAATATGACCCAATACTCCCCCAACCCAGGTCGCAGCGTAACCCATCGTAATTGTTGTCACATGGGTCGCTAACCAAAAGTTAGAATTAAGAACAGCAACGAGCATCTTAAGCGTATCTCCTTCGGCACTATATTTATTTGCAATAAATAATAATGCTGTCCCACTAATCGCTGCTGTCACAAATCCCAACCATTGTCTATTGAAGTGTTCAATAATTAAGCCTAATAACACGGTAATAAAACCAACAAAGATAAAGGTTTCATAAAGGCTCGACACCGGAGGGCGCGCCATAATGATGATACGCATCAGTAAACCTATCGTATGAATCGCAAATCCAGCAAAGGTACTCCACATTGCCAACGTATACCAGATCTGCTTCGAGGATGAAAAGGAAATAATAAAGAAAATAAAGGTTAAAATGTAAAACATAATCGACAAGGTAAACGGACTCGCCGAATGATAAAACAACTCTAATGGAAATTTATTGAAACTTTTAAGTTCGTCGTTAGACAAGGCATCCTTAATTTGGTTCATATATAAATGCGCAGCAACATTAAACTCCACCCCATTATCCTGTCTAAAGCTAATTGCCATAGTATTCCAATAAGATAACAGCTGTCGGGTTTGTTGATTGCTAAAGTCTAAAATAAGAGCATCCCACGGATTTAACCATCGTCCTTTTTCTGTCGCTGATGGAAGAACCGTAAAAGAAGGCATCTCTTTATATTTTTGAGACATGCCAAAAAGATTATTAGTAACGTTATAAATTTCTAACTCATCTGCTGTAAATTGACTTTGAGACTTTTTCTCTAAGGACTGAGCCATTTCAGTCATGACATCCGCTTTTAATGCTATATCGATAAAACTAAATTCATTCTGTTCCAGCGGTAAACCCATCTTAGTTTTTAAAGCTTTTGAGGTGATCGTTAAATCTTTTTGAGGGGATGTAAATAAAAATGAACGAGATAGGTCTGCGTAAATATTGATATTTTCAAAGACTCTTAAGATTTCATTTTCCACCAGATTGCGTTCTTTTTCAGGAATCTTTCTGGCCGCATCTTGAAGTTCCACTAACTTGGGATAGGCTTTTTGAAGTTGAGCAGGAGTATAACGACGGTGCTGGTCAGGTGTAATCCCTAGTGCTGTTGCGGTATCAGGATTATTGATTTGAAAAATCTTGTCATTGACGGTTGAATCAGGATTAAAAAACAACGAGGCTAACCAAGAGGACGCATCTTGTTTCTCATAATGATCCTTACCTGAAAACTGCGTCAATAAGCTGCGAGCAAAAGTATCTATAGGTTTAAGTCGCCCTTGATCAAGAACAGGGATATTCTTAAAAATCTTAAAATCTTTAATCCCCGGCTCAGCAAAAGCCATATGAAAAGAAGATAATATGAAAGCAATTGTTAAGAGTATTTTTATTTTCATGGTTTTATTCTTGAAATAAATGCCTGCATTAAGAAATGTAGGGCCAGCCCAAAGAAAACAACTAAACAAGACACATAAGGCATTATCCGAGCTGAATTCCGAACCACCGCTAAGGTGGTATATTGTCGACCAGTACTATCCGCATCATAGGACGCTTGGTAGACGGTGTAATCGTTATATCTTAAAGGATTATTCATATAAATCCTTACCTGTCGCTCCAAAGTTCCTGTTGAAATCGTAACCAGACTTTCGTAACTCTTAGCCATATCCATTCCAGGATAAAACTCTGTTTTAAAGTGATCTAATTTTAGAGTAAAGGGCAAGGGGAAATGCTTATGACGTAAAATAAAGTTATACTTCTTCCCAGCGATCATCACTTCCGTAGGATTTACTTCAATGCCATAGAGGATTAAGGTATAGGACTTTCCATCGAATTTGATATTAAAAACTCCACCCGCCACATTCTGTTCTCTTTCTTTAAGAATAGGCTTGGGAGTTAAAAGAGTAATTCCTTCTTCATTAAGAATTCTTGGGTTTTTCTTTCCACTTCCATCACTAAACGCGTCACTATTGGAATAGTATTGTTTGACAGTTAAAGAAAAATCTTTGGTATCCGTAGGAATGATGTACTCCGGTTTAAAAACCTTTGTATCAACGGCTGTTATTTCGCGCTTCTTTCCATTGGTATCAACCCAAAAAGCAACCTCCCAATCCGTATAAGAATTAGAGACATTTGTTGTCTGCCCCTCAGTAAAACGGATATAGGACTCACTTGAAACATGAAAAACCATAAAAGCAGCTACAAAGTAAAGAAGAATCCCCAAATGAATTATAAGATTGCCCAAATTCGACCACTGGAAGAATTTCTTATAAGACAATATAAACATGCAAAGTAAATTGATAAATAAGACCCAAAGAACGAGTTGAGCCCCTGGGAAAGGAATAAAACCTGCAGCTAGAAAATAAAAAGAATTAAAAAACCGTTCCTGGGCGCTATATAACCCTTGCTGGACTTGGGCAATCGTCCCCCAGAAGGTTAAAATAAATAACAGAAACAGACAAACCACCGTAATACGTGTTGAGCTTAAAAATTTCATCATAAAGTTTATTTATGGGCTATGGAGCTAATTAATTTTAAGTAAGATTCTTTGTTTTTCTTAATAGCGTCCAGAGTGCCTGTCATTTTAATAAAAATACTTAAATTGTCGACCGATAATATGGCCGCAATCATACTTTTATCTGTACTCTGAGCATTGGTTTGAATCGCCGTAAAGTCATAGACTTGAACATCCTTGCCATCCTTAGTCTTTACTGCCATTGCAGCAGCCATTAGCTTTGCGATTGTATCTGGAGAATCAGACAAACCTAATTGTCCTGCCCAACGGGCTAAATTAGGCTCAACTCCACCCGCAGCACCGGCAAGAGCAATCATGCCACAATCGATGAGCGTAGGATCGCTGGCCAAATGAAAAGTAGCCATACGCATATGTTTAGCAGCTTCTTCCTTCCACCCTTCAGGAACAGCCCATGAAATATTGCTGACTGGAGGTCCTAATTTTTCCATCATAGATCCCACGGAATTCATATTCATTCCTGCATGAGGATCCTTCATGTCACCACCAACCAATGGATTAGCAGTCACTGAACTGGCATCCCCCTTAGGTTCGATGGATTGCACGAGCTTAAAGAAATCATCTTTGTTCTTCTTAACTGTTTCCAGGGTGCCAGTCACCTTGACAAACAAGGTGGCGTTATTCATAGGAAGCATAACAACAATCATACTTTTATCAGTTGGTTTACCCTGTAATTGAATCGTTGTGAAGTCAAAAACCTTGCCTTCTTGACCACCCTTAATCTTAATAGAAGATGCTGCATTAATGAGTCCTGTTAAATCAGTCGCCGAAGATTCTAAACCGATTTGTCCCATCCAACGTTTTAAATTAGCCTCTAAACCTCCCGCCACACCAGCTAATGAGACAATCGAAGAATCAATGGCTTTTTCATCTGACGTTAAATGAAAGGTTGCTAAACGCATGCCTTGACCTGCTTCTTCCTTCCATCCTTCTGGAACTGTCCAACCGTAGCTGATATTCTTAGCCACAGAATTTTCTAGACCAGGCATCATTCCACCCATCGCAGACATATCCATATCCATCCCCGCGTGAGGATCAGCACTAGAATCCATTTTAGGAGTAGCTGGAACAGTTGGAGCAGGGGCTTGAGGAACAACTTCCGTATAATGATTCTCTTTGGAAGATTGCTGACAACCGCTAAAGACTAATAGAAAAACACAAATAATCCATTTCATAATTGCTCCATCCTATCATAAGTTTGTTTATAAAATAGTGAAATCTTAACTCTTTTACAACGAATCCACCAACTCTTTTGCATTCTTGATACAGTCGTTAAATGAAATGCCATCCAGGTAATTAGCGCATAAAAACAGGTTCTGTTTTTTCTTTAATTCTTCTGTAATAGCTTGACGAATCGCCGGATAATCCAGCTCATACTGAGGAATACCCTTGGTCCATAATTTAACAGAAATGCTACTAGAATCTTCTTTGAGTCCGTAAATTTCATCAATCTCTTTCAACGCTAAAACCTGAAGCTGTTCCTTAGTATAAGAAGCTATCCCCGGATGATGAGCCCCTCCCATCATAACGCGAAGGAAGATCTGATCCTTAGATGTTTGACGGGTATAGACATTGCTCTCAATCAGAACGCCTAAAACTTCCTTGCCTTCGCCAGAAGGAATCAGATAACCAAAACCATCCGGCAGCCTTTTAAAAGAGTCCTTCTTGATGAGCATTCCCACTACGGCAACCGGAGAATAATAAATATCTTGAAGAATCGGCATTCCAAACAACTCTGCTGCCACATAGGCCGGGGTAGCACAAATAATCGTATCCGCCTTAAGTTCAGCAAGATCCTTAACCTCCACTCCTATCTGAATCGAAGACTTGTACTTCAAAGCCAGCTGCCCAATCAAACTCCCCATTCCATTAACAAAGGAACACATTTTCGCCTTAGGCTGGCCCTTAGGCGTTCCCATCTTAGGAAAAGCTGCGCCCATGTGTAAACGTTTAATATCCCCGGCATAAATTCCTGTTAAAAAAGGATCCACCAGTCGACTGGCAACAGCGGGACCAAAACGTTCTGCTGTATAATCATAAACACTTTGATCTTTAGAAATATTTTTCTTAAATAATCCCTGAATAAGACGAATCTTTTCTGTTGCTGACAACAAAGGTGTTTTAAAGAAATTGACAGGATCCATTGGTAGAAGATGCAGTTTGCCGTTCATCTGAATATAACGACGCTTGGAATCCTCATTGGCCTCAATTAATTGATCTAAGAATCCAAGATCTTTGATAAATTCAAGGGTATTGGGTTGATTGGTCAGAAATCCATTAGGACCAGTTTCAAAGATGGAACCCTGACTTTCAAAGGAGGCGATGGTTCCTCCCACATCCGAATTCTTTTCTATAAGAGTCACCTCAACGGTCTCTTGGTAGCGTTTCTTGATATAATGTAAAACAGCCAGGCCAGAAATCCCACCACCAATGATAATTATTTTCTTCATAAACCCCTTTTAATACTGCAAAATACTGCAAAAACACTTAATAATACTGCATCAATAATGCAAAAATATATTTTAACTTATTTCAACTTTATGCAGTATTAAGAACTATTATTCCTTATACTGCCAATACTGCATATATGTGTGCAGTATGGAATTCTATGCTTATTCCTTGAAATTTCTACTTACTCCAGGAAAAATTGTGAACTTCTTCCACAATCAACTTCAGCTTCAAGGGATCAACATCTGGCATCACACCATGATTTAAGTTAAAAACGTATTTGCGGTGATTCGCTTTAGCGGCTTTCAGAAGCTTTCTGGTTTCAGCAACTATCACAGCTTCATCCGCATAGAGCAGGCTGTTAAGGAAGTTTCCTTGGATACCTTTAGTTGTTTTAATATTGGCAATATTGACCGTTTCACAAACGGAAAGCATGTCTGCTCCACTTTTATCCATCAAATCCATCAAATGAGCGCAGTTCTTTAGATAGTAAATGGATGGTAGATCCACAGAATTGAATATTCTCTGCACATAGGGCAGAACAAAAACCTTGTAATCTTCATGGCGTAAGGTGCCAGCCCAAGTGTCAAACAATTGAAAGGACTTAACCCCTGCCTTCTGTTGCTGTTTAAGATAGGTGATCGTATTGTCTGTTAACAAGTCCATAAATTTATGGAAGGCTTTGGGGTCGGCAAACATCAGACGATTCTGTTTATGACATAAATACGTTAAAACGGTATAGGGAGAACCGGCAAACCCAATTAAAGGAATGGATGGCGGCAGAACCGCATTAATCAACTGAATGGTCCGGGTCACATATTCAAGTCCGCTATATTTTCCCAAACGCTTTAGATCCGCCACGGTATAGATAGGATTACTAATCACAGGGCCTTTACCATCCACAAAATCGATATCAAATCCCATCCCGGAGGGCATGGTCATGATATCGGCAAATAGAATAGCAGCATCCACCCCAAGAATCTCAAGAGGTTGCAAGGTGATCGCACCTGCAATTTCGGGATTACGAAACAAGTCTCTTAAGGGAGTCTTAGCCTTCAGGGCCTGATATTGAGGCAAATAACGCCCCGCTTGACGCATAAACCAAACAGGAACTTGTTTGTTCTTTCCTTCAAATGCTAATAAGAAGTTACTTTGTTCTTCTGTTGTCTTTACATTTTTAGCCACTTTTTCTCCTTTTTGTCATTCTCGAATGCTTTTGTCGGGAATCCAGAGTTATAGCAACTCTGGCCCCCCGACTAAAACATTCGGGGGTGACAACTATTAAAATTAAACAGTCCTAGAAAATCTCTTATGCCCGTCTTTCTGACGCAGATACCAATCAAAGCCCATACAGACATTGCGGACAAAAATACGCCCCAGATCTGTCACCTTAATGGCCTTATAGTCTTCTCTAATAAGACCATCCTCCACACAATTACGAAGATGGCTGGATTCTTCCATAAAATAATCTTCAAATTCAAATCCAAATGTCTTAAAAAACTCATCCTTATCCACTTCAAACTGACACATCAGATGATTAATCACCCACTGACGAATACGGTCATCCTGAGTTAAGATCTTACCACGCTCTACCGGCAAGGTGTTCTCTGAGAGCAAAGCGTAGTATTCGGGAAGAACCTTCACGTTCTGGATATACGTATTTTCCACAAAACCAATCGCGGAAGGCCCCAGACCAATAAACTCATCAGCAGGTTTAAGTGTATACCCCATAAAATTACGGTGCAGACACCCCTCATTAAAGGCTTTAGCCATCCCGTCCGTCTTTAACGCAAAATGATCCATGGCAATCGCCTGATACCCGTGTTCTAACAAGTTGTTGCGGGACTGAATGAAGATATCTAACTTCTCCTCATGAAGAGCGATCGCCTCAAGATTAAACTTGTTCTGAGGTTTAGAAAGCCAGGGCACATAGGCAAAACTATACATGGCGATGCGGTCTGGCAACAGAGAAATAACAGCATCGATGGTTTTCTTAAATGTCTCACTTGTCTGATACGGTAGGCCGTAAACCACATCAAAATTGATAGAAGCATACTGAAGCTCACGGCACCACTCAGTAATTTGTTTCACCTGAGAAAAAGGCTGAATACGATTGATATCATCCATCACCTTATCATCAAAATCTTGAACCCCTAAAGAAATCCTGTTAAAGCCAATATCACGCAACAGCTTGAGCTTATTATAAGGAACTGTGCGAGGATCGACCTCAATGGCAATCTCCCCATCAAAATCAACATCAAACAACGACTGGATCTTGGCAAAGAGCCTCTGAATCTGAGCCTCAGATAAATAAGTAGGTGTCCCGCCTCCCCAATGCAACTGACGGATCATCTTACGGGGACCAATATGAGCAGCGACCATCTCCATCTCTTTAAATAAATGTGTCAAAAACTCATCGCCCACACTCTCTTCATTAGCCCGAATAACCTTATTGCAGGCACAGAAATAGCAAAGACTTTCACAAAAAGGAATATGAATATACAACGATAATGTCTTGTCGTTTTGTCCAAAATCCTTCAATTTATCAATATAGGTTTGAACACGGATCTCCTTAGACCATTCTGGAGCCGTTGGATAGCTGGTGTAGCGAGGACCTGCGACATCGTATTTGGTTAAAGTTTGTTTATCAATAGGTAAAGACATAAAAACACAACCTAAGAATTAGACGAATTTATAAAAGATTTTAACAAACTTATGGATGGAAAGATTAATGATTTTTAATATAAAAGTCAACACATTCATATTATTCATTAACAACTAGGAGTTATATCAATGCCTCCTGGATATACGTATATTACAGAAGTAATATTATGTAAAATTAGATTTACGATGTTGTTGATTAAGGCGGGCGATATGCGAAACACTGATTTCTTTAGGACAGGCAGCTTCACATTCGTATTCGTTTGAGCAGTTACCAAAACCTTCCTTATCCATTTGTTTGACCATATTAATGGTACGGGTTTTAAGTTCAGGTTCCCCTTGAGGTAAGATATTAAGATGATAGACCTTAGCAGACACAAAGAGCATTGCGGCAGCATTAGGACAAGCAGCCACACAAGCACCACAACCAATACATTGGGCAGCGTCCATCGCCGAATCGGATCTACCCTTAAGAACAGGCAAGGAATGAGCATCAGGGGCCTGACCTGTTTTGATAGAGATAAAACCACCGGATTGAATAATGCGGTCAAACGATGAACGATCCACAGCAAGGTCATTGATCACTGGGAAGGCTTTAGCGCGAAACGGCTCAATAACAATCAACTGACCGTCGGTAAAATTACGCATATGCAGCTGACAAAGCGTTGTTCCTTTTACAGGTCCATGCGCCTGACCATTAACTACAGATCCACACGTCCCACAAATCCCCTCACGGCAGTCATGGTCAAAAGAAATGGGGTCTATATTTTCTTTAGTCAAACGCTCATTAACCACATCGAGCATTTCCAAGAAAGACATATCCGTATCAATACCCTTAGCTTCATAAACTTCAAAAGCACCCGGAGATTTACAATTTTTCTGACGCCAGACTTTAAGTGTTAAATTTATTTTTTTGGACATAATCTTTGTCGTCCCCGAATGTTTTAGTCGGGGACCTAGTAGTTTGCCATCTCTGGATTCCCGACAAAAGCATTCGGGAATGACAGAATATTTATTTATAAGATCTCTGTGCTAAATGGACTTCTTCAAATTTTAATTCTTCTTTATGTAAGGTTGGTACTTGCCCAACCCCATTAAACTGCCAGGCCGCCACATAGGAATACAAATCATCTCGACGAAGCGCTTCACCTTCAGGAGTTTGATACTCTTCTCTGAAATGCCCACCACAGGACTCGGCTCTATCTAAAGCATCTTTAACCAAAAGCTCTCCAAATTCCAAGAAGTCGGCCACACGCCCGGCACGTTCTAACGCCTGATTAAATTCTTCTCCTGAGCCCAAAACATTGACATCCTTCCAAAATTCTTCACGAATTTTAGGAATCTGTACCAAGGCTTCCTTTAATCCAGCTTCCGTACGTGCCATCCCACATTTATCCCACAACAATTTTCCTAATTGACGATGAAAATCATCCACCGTGCGCTTACCCTTAATGGACAACAACTTCTGGATGTAATTCGCTACATCCTTCTCACATTTCTTAAATTCCGCATGCTCTTTGAGTTTAGGATCAACTGGTTTATTCTTTGCCAAATAATCACTAATTGTATAAGGTAAAACAAAATAGCCATCTGCCAATCCCTGCATCAGAGCACTAGCTCCCAAACGATTCGCTCCATGATCTGAGAAATTGGCTTCACCAATCACAAACAGCCCAGGGAGATTACTCATTAAATTATAATCCACCCACAAGCCTCCCATGGTGTAATGGACAGCCGGATAAATCATCATCGGTGTCTCATAAGGATTGTCGTCGACAATCTTCTGATACATATCAATCAGGTTACCATAACGCTGCTTAATGGTTTCCTTACCCAAGCGCTTAATAGAATCCGCTAAGTCCAGATAAACAGCCTGACCCGATGCCCCAACGCCACGACCAGCATCACACTGTTCCTTGGCGTTACGAGAGGCAATATCCCGAGGAACTAAGTTACCAAAACTGGGATATTTTCTTTCTAAGAAATAATCACGCTCTGCTTCAGGAATATCAGTAGGCTTACGTTGGTCCCCAGGAGTTTTGGGAACCCAAACACGACCATCGTTACGTAAAGACTCACTCATCAAGGTTAGCTTGCTTTGATAATCACCGTGGACAGGAATGCAGGTGGGATGAATTTGAGTAAAACAAGGGTTGGCAAAAAACGCGCCCTTTTTATGAGCACGCCAGGTGGCTGTTACATTGCTTCCCTTGGCATTCGTTGACAGATAAAAAACATTTCCATAACCACCAGTACCAAGAACAACGGCATCCCCCATATGTGACTCTATCAAGCCTGTTACCAAATTACGTGTAATAATCCCTCGAGCCACGCCATCAATCACAACTAAATCTAGCATCTCCGTACGAGAGTGAAGCTTAATGCTGCCCTTAGAGACTTCCTTCATCAAGGCCTGATAAGCTCCCAGTAGAAGCTGCTGCCCTGTTTGTCCACGAGCATAAAAAGTACGAGACACCTGAGCCCCACCAAAGGAACGATTATCTAAATAGCCACTGTACTCACGGGCAAAAGGAACACCCTGCGCCACGCATTGATCAATAATACTATTACTGACTTCAGCCAAACGATGCACATTGGCTTCACGAGAACGAAAGTCCCCACCTTTGACGGTATCATAAAACAATCGTTTGATACTGTCGCCATCATTGGGATAGTTCTTAGCCGCATTGATACCACCCTGAGCGGCAATGGAATGGGCGCGACGAGGAGAATCCTGAAAGAAAAAGCTTTCGACCTGATATCCTAATTCACTCAAAGAAGCCGCAGCGGAAGCACCAGCTAAACCTGTTCCGACGACTATAACCTTATATTTACGTTTATTGGCTGGATTAACAAGCTTGGCATGGAATTTAAAATCAGTCCATTTATCGCTCATTGCACCCGGTGGAATTTTAGAATCTAACATAGCTTTGTAAAGGCATATTGCCTTTATCCCAATTAAATTTTTAAAATGTACAAGACGTATAAAGGAATTGAACTATACGCTATCATAATCATTAAAGCAAATACTCGACTTAACTTACGAACCAAAAGAGTAAATCGACTATCTTGAATACCAAATGTTTGAAAGAAACTTTCCACCCCATGAGTCAAATGCAAACATAAACAATACATTGCCACCACATACAGCCAGCAATGAATAGGGTTTTTAAAAGAATTGACTACTAATCCATATAAACCTAAACTTTTTCCATTAATCATACTACGAATTCCTTGGTCATTCGCCCAGGCAAAATCATACAAATGGCATATTAAGTATAGGAAGAGGAAGGTTCCTGTAAATGGCATCAATCGTGTAGCCAATGAACGAGGGCCTCGAGAATTATCCACCGCGTAACGTTTAAGACCACCAGCTGCACGAATATTTTGAACCACTAAGGAAGTGACGCGTTCAATATGAATAAGAAAAACTAGAAAGAGAGCCCATTCTGCAATCTTCTTAAAAATACCAAATCTCTCTAAATGTTCCGCATACTCATTAAAGGGCTTAGGCCCATCAAAAATAAATAAATTCCCTGCCAAATGAACAAGAACAAAGGAAATGAGCATTAAGCCTGTGATAGCAACGGTTTGTTTTTTTGTAATGGAGCGGCTTAGATCGAAGATTTGAAAAGACATGATTGGTATTATAGTAAAGGTTTTGAACTAGTACATGATTAAATTGATTTATTATTAGTGTGATTAAATTGATTATTAAGCTCAGGAACACTTTCGTAAGTGTTGAAAAAATCATCAAGAGAATCATTCTTTAAATCAACAAGTGAAACACAGGAATAATTTTTACCATCGAAGGCATAGGTTTCATAAACCCCCGAAGCTGCACCCCCATGACTATAGACTGTTAAAATGTTATAATCATTTATTTTTTTATCAAACACATATATCGGACTACCAAAGATTCTATCCGATATAAGTCTATGGGTTTTTCCATCATAAATTTCATAACCACATCCACCTGTACTCAACATCTCTTAAAATATACTCATCGACCCTATCTGCATTTAAATCAACTCTAAGCCCTAATAAAGATTTAGGATCAAGACCACCTAAAATATCTTTTGGAATATTTATTTTATCAAAAGAATTCGGTAGGATTTGATACTTAAGCAATGCTCTCTCTGTTTGAGCGAAAACGACCTTAAAAATGGAGAATAAAATAAGAATGACTAATACAAACAGCTTAAACATGACTAAATGGTGGCTCTAAAGAATTAATTAAATTGATTGTTACAATTTAGATTTAAGCAAATGTTTCAAGGATAAATCTGTTAGTTCCCTTCCCCTCGACGTACGGCGTAGAAATCCTGTCTTTAAGAGGTAGGGTTCAATGACATCGACAAGGGTGTCGACTTCTTCATTGAGGGTTGCTGAGAGCGCATCAATCCCCACAGGGCCGCCTTGATAGTGGGTTTTCATAATACTTAGAAGTCTTCGATCCAAATCATCTAATCCGTACTCATCGATCCGCAAAGACTTCATGCATTCCACAGCCACATCGAGATCCACATGATTCTTCCCTGCCTTCACCTGAGCATAATCTCTGGCGCGACGCAGCAGTCTGTTGGCAATACGAGGTGTTCCCCGAGAACGGTTGGCAATTTCGTTGGCGGCCGATGGATCAATCGCCACATTCAGTTTAGCGGCTGTATCCGTGATGATCGTCGCTAAGTCGGATTTCTCATAAAATTCTAAGTGATGAAAGATGCCAAAGCGATCTCTTAAGGGGCTGGCTAATAATCCGCTTCTTGTGGTGGCTCCGATTAAGGTGAAGGGCTTTAAATTAAAATTAATAGTCTTGGCATAAGGGCCCTTATCGACGATAAAATCAATCTTAAATCCTTCCATCGCTGGATATAAGAATTCTTCGACTGTCTTTGGTAATCTGTGAATTTCATCGACGAAAAGAATATCGCCTTTATTGAGATTCGTCAGAATTCCGATAAAGTCTCCTGCCCGCTGAATGGCAGGACCGGACGTGATCGTAATATGACTATTCATTTCATTAGCAACAATGTGAGCCAGGGATGTTTTGCCTAATCCGGGAGGGCCGGAGAATAACGTGTGTTCTAAAGGTTCACCGCGTTTCTTGGCGGCATCGATAGAAATCTTAAGGGCGGATACCAGATCTTTTTGGCCTATAAAATCCGTCAGCTTCGCAGGTCGAAGAGAAAGACTGATAACCTCATCTTCCTGGGTTTGTTCGCTGATGACCAGACGTTTGAGTTCGTCCATGATCTTTAGATGGCCTCGCCCTTGTTTTGATCTGCGACTGTTTCGTTAGAAAAATTACGGACCACTTCAATATCATCAAACGCCCGACGCTGAAAGGCTATAATTTCTTTTTGTTTGATCAGTTCCAAAACAGCGACAAAGGTACAGATAATTTCCGTCTTACAGGAAGCTCTGTAGAATAATTGCTTTAAAGAAAATTTGGGAGACTCTATCAATAGATGAAGAATAGAGTGCATTTGTCCTCCCACCGTAAACTCATCTTCATTAACCTGATAGGTCCTCTTTTCCGGAACCTTGGCAATGGCGCTGTTGAGAGCATTGATTAAATCAAAGAGACTGGCTTCAATAAAAACTTCCTGAGAATCTTCCTTGATTTGATTCAAAGCTTCCTCATCGACTAAACGACTGAATAAATCCTGGCGGAAAGATTCCTTATCTTTTAAAGTATCCGCCACCTGCTTAAATAATTGATACTCCTGCAGGCGACGAACCAATTCGCTGCGAGGATCCGCTTCTTCCCCTGCATTAGCTAAAGGATCGGGTGGAAGCAACATCTTGGACTTAATCTGCATTAAGGTCGCTGCCATCACCAGAAAATCACCGACAATTTCTAGATTCAGAAGCTGCATCGTACTGATGTATTCCATATATTGATCTGTAATGGTCGCGATAGGAATATTGCAGACATCAATATCGTTTTTCTTAATCAGAAATAAAAGAAGATCGAGGGGGCCTTCAAAATTATCAAGTTGAATTTTATAGGACATAGGATTACCCAAAGACAGCCTGACGAACTTCAGCCATGGTTTGTGATGCAATGGACTTGGCCTTCTTTGCTCCGTCATTTAAAACATCACGGATATAATCTTTATCTTTTTCTAATTGAGCACGCTTCTCTCTCATCGGACCTAGGTAATCTGTTAGCTTAGTAGCTAACGTTCTTTTACAATCAATACATCCTTTAGTTGCCTGCGTGCACCAGATATGTGCTTCACCCTGCAGCTCAGGAGCCAAGGCCTTGTAATAACTATAGACATTGCATTCTTCAGGATGACCAGGATCAGTTTTACGAATTCTTTTGGGATCCGTAATCATGGTCAGTGTTTTCTTCGTAATCTCCTCGACAGAATCGGATAAATTAATGGCGTTACCATAACTCTTGCTCATCTTACGATTATCAACACCTAATAATCTAGACGTCTCTGTTAAAATCGCTTTGCAATCTGGAAAGACCTCTTTTTTATAAAGAAAATTAAAACGACGAGCAATTTCTCGACAAAGTTCCAAATGAGGCAATTGATCCTCCCCGATAGGAACGGCGGTGGATTTATAAAGTAAAATATCAGCCGCCTGCAAAACAGGATACCCTAAGAAGGCATAGGTTTGCAGATCACGACTGGTAATTTCTCGAAGCTGTTCTTTATAGGTAGGATTACGTTCTAACCAACCGAGGGGTGTCAGACAAGATAAAAACATCTGTAACTCTAGGTGTTCTTGAACTTCAGATTGGATATAGAGAATAGATTTCTGAGGATCGATGCCGCAAGCTATCCAATCGATAGCCATATCAATGCCATACTCTTTTAATTGCTGGCTGTTCTCATACTCACCCATCAGAGCATGCCAATCGGCAACAGCAAAAACACAATTGTACTCTTTTTGAAGAGTAACCCAGTTTTGTAAGGCTCCCAGCCAATGACCCAGATGCAACTTGCCGGTTGGCCGCATAGCGCTAAAAACTATTTTGTGGAGTTCCTTCGTCATGGGATAAGAAAGTAGGGAACGGTTTTAAACCGTTCCCTACAGAAGATTACAATTTACGGGCAATAGATTCAATATCGAAGGCTTCGATAATATCTCCCACTTGAATATTGGCAAAACCATTGATGGTAATACCGCATTCAAAGTTCTCGGCCACTTCTTTGACATCGTCTTTAAAACGTTTTAAGGAACTAATATGACCTGTATAAACCGTCTCACCATTTCTTAAGATATCAATCTGACTCTTGGAACGAATCTTGCCTTTTTGGACGTAACAACCCGCGACTACACCTGAACGACTTAATTTAAATACGTTGCGGATCTCCACCTTACCCACAAAATGACGTTTGAGTTTAGGGGCTAAAAGACCTTCTAAAGCTTTTCGGATATCATCGACAGCGTCGTATATAACACGATACTTACGAACATCAACAGGTGTATTCTCTAACTCTTCCTTGGCTTTCGTATCAACAGCAACGTTAAAGGCAATAATAATTGCTTCCGAAGCAACAGCTAAAATGACGTCAGAAGCATTCACATCGCCAGCAGCAGCATGCATAATACGAACCTTAACTTCCGTATTAGGTATTTTAGTTAAAGCTTCTTTAATCGCTTCCACCGATCCCTGCACGTCTGCCTTGATAATGACGCGGAGTTCTTTAACACCTGCCTGAATAGCCGTATAAAGCTCCTCTAAGGACACCTTGGCTGTTCCGGATAATCTTTCTTCTTTCAACTTATCCTGACGAGTTTGAGCAATTTCACGAGCGGCTTTTTCATCCTGAACAGCATAAAACATTTCACCCGCAGCAGGAACTTCGGACAAACCTAAAATCTCAACAGGAGTAGAAGGGCCAGCTAACTTGACCTGCTTTTTATGATCATCAAATAATGCTTTGACTCTACCAAAATGAGGTCCCACAACAACCCCATCACCTTCCTGCAATGTACCGCTTTGGACAAGCAGAGTTGCTACAGGTCCACGCCCCTTACTAATATGCGCTTCAATAACAATACCAGAGGCTTTCTTGTCAGGGTTAGCTTTTAATTCCAACAATTCAGATTCAAGAAGAATCAATTCTAAAAGCTCATCCACCCCCTGACCTGTTGTCGCAGAAACACCCACCACTACTGTTTTACCACCCCAATCTTCAGGAGCTAAATCATATTGCATTAATTGTTTCTTAACACGATCGGAATCGGCCGACTTCTTATCAATCTTATTTAACGCCACCACAATAGGAACATTAGCCGCTCTGGCATGATTAATCGCTTCAATCGTCTGCGGCATAATACCGTCATCAGCAGCAACAACCAGAACAACAATATCTGTCACATGAGCGCCACGAGCGCGCATCGCCGTAAAGGCTTCGTGACCAGGGGTATCTAAGAATGTAATTCGCCCTTTAGGCATTTCCACAGAATAGGAACCAATGTGCTGAGTAATACCGCCATGCTCAGCATCGGCAACCTTAGCAGAACGGATACGGTCTAACAGCGACGTCTTACCGTGATCAACATGGCCCATAAACGTAACCACAGGGGCTCGCGATTTTAATAAGCTAGGATCTTCCTGCTGCTGCTTGTGAACATCCACCAACGTTTCTTCCTGAGTCTTTCCGACAATTAAATTAAAACCAAAGGCGGTTGCTAATTTAGTTGCAATTTCTTCAGGGAGATTCTGATTGATATTCGCAAAGACACGCATATCCAGAAGCTTCTTAAGAACAACATTACTTTTTTGATTGATCCGTACCGCAAAACCATTAACAGTAATAGGAAACGTAATTTCAATATCCTGAATAGGACCTGCCGGTACAGCGCTCGCCATCGCGCTGGAAATCGTCTGCGATGGTTTCACATCCGAACGACCATGACCAAAAGCTTCATCCCCTCGTCCACCCTTACGTTTCTTCAACAAGGGTTTAACCGTCTCAAAAGGAGCGTCAAATTTAACAGATTTTTTGTTAAGGTCTACCGGAGCAATAATTTCTTTAGGAATTTCAATTTTAGAAAGATCCACTACAGGCTTAGCAGCAACAGGAGCAGCCGGAATTTCAACCTTGGGAGCCTCAACCTTAACAGGCTGACTTGCAGCTTGAACCTTAACTTCAGGTTCAATAACAGGAACAACCGTTGGTTTGACTTCTTCGACAACGGCTGCTGTTTTAGATAAATCTTTTGGCTTAACCGCCGAAGGAGCCCCTTCTTCTTTCACTAATGCAGGAACAAATTTCTTAACAACCTTTTTAGTCGCCTTTTCCTTAGCAGAAGCATCCGACTTCTTGGCCTTTGTTGATTTCTCTGCGGAAGTTGTTGCTTTCTTAGAAGAAGTCTCATCCTTCTTAGTTGTGCTTTTGGTTGCGTCTTTGGGCGATTTAGCCTTTGTTGTTTTCTTTTTAGGCTCTTCGTCCTCGACACGTTGACCAATACCATCATCCGCCAAAGCGTCACGCACAATCATTTCAACGCCAGCCGTAATAGACCCATCCTCTTTAGCTCTAAGTTTCAAACTCTTGAGTTTATTAAAAATGACGTCTTCAGAAATCTTTAATTCTTTTGCTAAGTCAGCTATATACATAAACACCTTTTCTATCCTTCTTGTTCCTCTTCTTCTTTAGAATCCTCATCAGAAGGAGTTATATCGGTCTTTGATTTTACTTCTTTTGCTTCTTTAGCATCAGCCGGTTTATGCTTTTCTTCCCACTGTTTAGCTGAATAGATGTCTAATTCCCATCCAACTAATTTACTGGCTAAACGAACATTCTGACCATATTTACCTATAGCCAAGGATAATTGATCTTCATCGACAATAATGTTAACACGTTTTTCCTCGCTGATTAACTGCATTTGAGAAATTTCAGCCGGAGACAACGCTGCTTGAATATATTCTTTAATATCATCTGAATAACGAACAATATCAATCTTCTCCCCATGAAGCTCGGTGACAATATTCTTCACACGACTGCCACGCATCCCCACACAAGCACCAACGCAGTCAATCTTTTCATCCTTGGAATAAACGGCTATTTTGGTACGCTCACCTGGATCACGAGCAATCGCTTTTATTTCAATGATTCCTTCATAAATTTCAGGGACTTCTAATTCAAATAAACGTTTGACGAAATTCACGTTGGTTCTAGATAAAACAATCTGAGGACCACGAATATCACGACGAACTTCTAATAAGTACGCACGAATACGTTCACCCTGACGGAACTCTTCCTTATTGGATTGTTCACTGCGAGGAATCAAAGCTTCTGATTTTCCTAAATCAACAATAATATTCCCACGTTCAAAACGGTAAACACCTCCGCTGATAATTTGTCCGACTCGGGCATTGTATTCAATAAAGACAACATCCTTCTCAGCTTCACGAATTTTCTGAATAACCACCTGTTTTGCTGTCTGAGCAGCAATCCGTCCGAATTCACTAGAATGAATTTCTTCTTCACCAGCCCAAGCGGTAATCTTTCCAGATTTACGGTCTAAAACAACCTTAATATCTTCTTCTTTGTCGACGGTCCAAATTTTACGAGCAGCCGATGCCACCGCAGATTCTACAGCTTCAATCAAGGTTTCCTTGCTGATTCCCTTGTCACGTTCCAATTGTTCTAAAATCGTTAATAATTCATTATCCATAACTTCTTTTCCCCTTTTGCTAAATAACCAATAAACCCTGTTGTATAAGATTTATCGGCACATTAATTTCTTTCTGTTCCTTGGTCGTCAACAACGTTAAGACATCTTCTGTCACCGACTTGACAACCCCTACATATTCACCCTTACCCAATACTTTTTCCTTCAGTAAAACCCTGACTTCAAGGTTGATATTTCTTGAGAAATCTCTAAATGTCACCAGAGGCCTATCTAAACCAGGGGAAGATACCTCCAAAGAATAACCATCTTCACTGAAAAAGGCCTCTTTGTCAATAGCTTCGACGATAGAACGATTTAAAAGGGTACATTCTTCTATGCCGATACCTCCACGAGGCTTGTCTGCTAAAACTTGGATCATAACATCCTTTTGATGAGTAGCAATCTTAAGCTCAACCAACTCCAAGTTTAAAGATTGGGCAATACCGTCAATCTTCTTGTAAATAATCTTTTGCTGTTCCTGAGGTGTCATGCTTTTAGTCTCTTTAAAATTTCTTCTTTAAGATTATCTTTAGAAACGGCCGTCATCACTCCTGTACGTCTGTCTTTAATTTCAACCTGGTTTTGTGCCAACATACGTTTACCAATAATGACCCTTAAAGGAATGCCGATAAGATCTGCATCATTAAACTTACGTCCAGCACTTTCATCCCGATCATCCATTAAGACATCAACTCCAGCTGCTTTTAATTCCGTATAATAAGATTGAGCCAACTCCATAGCCACTGGATCCGAAGCCTGTACCGGCAGAAGTTCAACATCAAATGGAGCGACATCTTTAGGCCAGATAATTCCCGCCTGATCCGAGTTTAATTCAATAATAGCGGCAATCAAACGGCTGACGCCAATTCCATAACACCCCATAATCATAGGTTTTTGTTTGCCATCTTCATCTAAAAAGACAGCTCCCAAGGAGTCACTATACTTAGTTCCTAATTGAAAAATGTGTCCAAGCTCAATAGCAACCTTCTTCACCCAGTCTCCTGCTAAAGATGGAGCTGTACCATCCACATCTTTAACAACCTCGCCATTAATGGTATTCACCCAAATCGCATCTTCTCCAATAGGGGCTGTGACTAAAAATTCATGAGAAATACTGCCCCCCATCGCCCCACTATCCGCTGCCACTACGATTGGATCTAATCCGCAACGCTTAAAAATTCGGACATAAGCCGCTAGCTGTTGTTCATAGTTTTTCTTTAAACCTTCCATATTACGATCAAAACTATACGCATCCTTCATGATAAATTCACAGGCGCGTACAATACCAAAACGAGTACGCATTTCATCACGAAATTTGGTTTGAATCTGATACAACGTCACAGGCAACTGACGATAACTTTGGATATAATCTTTAGCCAGCGTCGTGATAATCTCTTCATGGGTTGGTCCCAAACACATATGCTGACCTTTTTTATTATCAAAAGTAATCATGATTTCTTTTAATGTCTGATCACGACCTGTTTTCTTCCAAATCTCCATAGGATGCAGCGAGGGCAGTAAAAGTTCACAACAACCAATCGCATCCATCTCTTGACGAATAATGTCTTCAACCTTACGTAACACTCTGTAGCCCACTGGTAAATAGGAATACACTCCTGAGGTTAACATGTGGACCAACGAAGCCCGTAGTGATAGCTGATGACTAATCGCCTCTGTGCCTATAGGAATCTCTTTAAGTGTGGGAATAAAATACTTTGACCAATACATAAT
This sequence comes from Candidatus Omnitrophota bacterium, assembly GCA_015233165.1. GTDB lineage: Bacteria > Omnitrophota > Gorgyraeia > Zapsychrales > Fredricksoniimonadaceae > JACQCF01. The sequence goes on along the minus strand of JADFYF010000001.1, from coordinate 24,402 downwards.
TGTTCTTTCTATTTTGTTGTAATAAAATCGGGAAGAGAAATATTTCTTTTTTGAAACTTATGATAACAGGAGGGTTCCTTAGGCGTCATGACCCAGCTTCCCAACACCTTCCCATTCTCAACTCCCTCTTGTTTAAATGTAAAAATATCTTCTAAAGCAATATATTTCGTATTCTTATCAAACCTTAAATCAGTAACGTTGACAACTCGACGGATACCATCTAAAAAAAGTTCGACGTAGACAATCAGATCAATCGACGTTGCAATTTGTTGCTGAATTTGTTCTCCGCTAAGTCGAATCCCCGACATCAGCATCATCGTAATCATACGATTAAAACATTCTTCCGGAGAATCCGCATGGACAATGGCCAAAGCGCCTGAATGTCCACTTGAAATAGACTGAATTAAGTCTAAAATTTCAGAACCCCTGACTTCACCGATAATAATACGATCCGGACGCATACGCAGAGAATTAATAAACAAATCTCTGATCGTCACCTCTCCCTTGCCTTCAATATTAGGCGCCTTAGCTTGTAAGGATACCACATGTTCCTGCATTAAACGAAGTTCAGCGGTATCTTCGATCGTAATAATGCGTTCATGCTCCGGGATATGACTCGATAACACATTAAGCAGCGTTGTCTTACCGCTTCCTGTAGAACCACAGAAAACAATATTAAGTTTGGCTTTAATTGAAGCTATTAGAAAATCTGCCATCTGTCTGTTTAAAGAATGCCTTTCGACTAACTCATCGACAGTGGTCAAATCACGAGAAAATTTACGTATAGTCACAATAGGACCATTTAATGATAATGGAGGCAAAAGAACATTCACACGAGAACCATCCGTCATCGAAAAATCCACATAAGGAGAGGATTCATCCACTCGTCTGGAAGAACCAGAAGAGGCTAAAATTTTATGAATTGTATGAACCAACGCTGCATTATCCGCAAACTGAACACTTGTCTTCTCTATTCTTCCATTACGCTGAATATAAATGGACTTAGCACCGTTAATCATAATTTCTGAGATTGAAGGATCTTCAACTAAAGGACGTATCGGCCCAAGACTCGTAATAGCACTCACCAATTCTCTAATAACAGTAGTACGGTCTTCTAAAGAAATAATCAATTTACTTTCTTGAGCTAAGGTTGTAATCGCCTGATCAACAAAGATTCTCAATTGATCCTCGTTCATCTTATCTTTAACTTCCAGAAAGTTAGTGCGAGAAATTAAATAATGGTGAATACGCGACTTAACATCACTCATCTCAGATGATGCCATAGACCATTACCCCCTAAAGATTTTAAAAACATGATCAATTAAACCGATACGCTCAAAATCAACATAAAAAACAAACACCGCTAAAAGGAGAATTAAAGATACCCCTGCTTTAGCAATGATCCCATCAACCTTCTCTGACAAGACCTTCCCTCGTACCTTTTCAATAAGAAACAAAAGCAAATGTCCGCCATCGAGAGGAATTAAAGGCAAAAGGTTAAACAGCGCTAATGATGCACTGATGACTCCAAGAATATGAAGTAAAAATGAAAAACCAACCGTTAACGCAAACTTGATAACAAAAAACATTCCTACAATACCCATCGCTTCTTTAGGAGAACGAAGACCTATCAACATTTCATATAAAGCAGAATACGTCTTGATTGTAATATCCCATAATTCAATGGCCGCTTGACCAAAGGACTCAATAGGCCCATAACGCACGATAACAATATCTTGAGAGTTCTGTACCTGCAAAGGCCCAACACCAATACGTCTAATATTATGTTCTCGACCAAAGATATCTTTCTGCAGATGATCTTCGGGAACAAGTTCTTTAACAATTGTTTGTCCATCACGATTCAAAGTAATCTTTAAAGAGGAGGTTTTGGATTTCGATACATAGTCCTGTAAGTCCGGCCAATGGGTAATCGGCTGATCATTGATGATCAGAACCTTATCCTTAACCATTAGGCCTGCTTTTGAAGCTGGAGAGCTTGCTAAGACCTGCCCTACAACAGCAGGAACCCTCTTTGCTGTTGCATCTAAATCCACCTTACCAATATTAAAAACTAACCAAAAACAAAGGTAGGCAAACAGTAGATTAACAACAGGTCCCATAACAACAATCAAAGATTTCTGGCCTACAGACTTTGAAAGAAACTCTTCAGGATTTCCTGTGACACGAGCTCGCTCATCCCCTGCCATCTTAACATACCCGCCTAAAGGGATCAGACACAAACAAAATTCCGTATTATCCAAGACTCGGCTGAATAATTTAGGACCAAAACCTAAAGAAAACTGCTCGACTTTAACACCGCATTTTTTAGCGGTAATAAAATGACCCCATTCATGGACAACTATCAGAATACTTAAAATAATAATAAAAACGATTATCGCCATAATATTTCCTTCGCCTCTCTGCGAGCCCAGTTATCTGCTTCATAAATATCATTTAATGTTGGATCAGACTTGATTTTATGACGACAAACAACCTTCTCAATAACTTTATAAATAGATGTAAAAACAATTTTCTCTTTTAAAAACGCATCAACAACCTCTTCATCAACAGCATTTAAAACACATGGCAAGGTTCCGCCCTTTTGTGCAACTTCTAATGCCAAATCTAACGCCGGAAATTTCTTTAAATCAGGTTTTTGAAATGTTAAGGACTTCAGCGCAACTAAATCTAAAGGCTTCAGGCCAGAATCTAAACGTTCAGGATAGGTCAGGGCATATTGAATCGGCAAACGCATATCGGTCACAGCTAACTGAGCTAAGAGAGAACCATCATAAAATTCAACCATAGAATGGATAATCGCTTCAGGATGAATCACAATATTAATTTGCTCAAAAGATAATCCAAAAAGCTTCTGGGCTTCAATAAATTCAAAACCTTTATTCATTAAAGTGGCTGAATCAACAGTAATTTTAGGTCCCATACGCCAACGAGGATGCCGTAAAATATCTTTAACCGTCATCTTAGAAAAACTTTTTACAGGAACATCTCTTAATGCACCACCCGATGCTGTTAAATGCACCTTCTTAACAGGAGCTTTCTGACCATCAAGGCACTGAAAAATTGCACTTTGTTCACTATCCACCGGAATAATAACGGCATTGTACTTACGTGCTTCAGTAATAATCATATCTCCGGCAATCACCAACGCTTCTTTATTTGCAGGGGCAATTCTTTTGCCTTTACGAACCGCTTCTAAAAACGGCTCCAAAGCTCCAGCTCCACGCATGGCTAGAAGAACAATATCCACTTCTTTTAAACCTGCTAATTGAGAAGCTTCTTTCTCAACATCACAAAACTTAATTTTCAAAGAACTAAATTCGAATTTTAACTCAGATATAAATTCAATCTTAACAGCAACGTATTTCGGCTTATATTTTCTAATCTGCTCTTTAAGTAACGTAATATTACTATAAGCGCTTAAAGCCACCACCTTAAAACGTTTAGGATTCCAATCAACAACCTTAAGTCCATTAACACCAATTGAACCTGTTGAACCTAATATAGCCAAACCTTGAGGCGTCATAACACTATTGCAAAGCCTTGAGAGTTGAACTGATGTATAAATAAAATGCCGGAGCGGAGAACAATAAACTGTCAATCATATCTAAGACTCCACCTAAACCTGGTAAAAGCTTACCTGAATCTTTCACTCCACAATCACGTTTAATCAAGGATTCCGATAAATCCCCTAGCTGTCCTAAAGAACCAAAAAACATTCCCATTAAAGCGATCTGCCATAAAGGAAAATTAATTTCTGGAGGTAAGAATCCTTTAAAAATAACAGCCACTGCAGCGCTAACAAAAATTCCTCCTAGAGTACCTTCTACAGATTTATTGGGACTAACCTTAGGAATAAGAGGATGTTTACCAATAGCTGTTCCAACAATTAACGCCCCAATATCACCAGACTTAGTGACCAACAGAATAAACCCTAGAAGCTTCATCCCTTCAAAACCAGGCAACAATAAACGGATTTTGACCAAAAAACTAAAAAACCAGGAAACATACAACACACCAAACAGTGTCGTTGATAACCCTAAAATAGCATTTTTATTATCTTGACGGGCAAACTGCATAAATAAAATAAGCAAAAAACCGATAACAATAAACAACAACTCCCAATTCTTCGTCAACTCAAATCGTGTAAAAATAGAAATAGGAATTAAAAGACCGATTAAAATCCCCACATAACTATAAATAGGAACCTCCTTCTTCTTAACCATATAGAAGAATTCATAAAGACCCCCAGCTGTCAAGAAACAAACAACAGCAATAAATACATGGTTATTAATAACAGCCAAAGCTGTCACCACACTCATTAATATTGCAGAAAATAATCGCTGACGAGACATAGTATTATTTGTCCTTAAGCTGCAGATAGAATGCCCCCATATCGACGTTCACGACCCGAAAAATCTTTTAAAGCTTTATGCAATTCTTCTGATGTAAAATCAGGCCAATATTTAGATGTAAAATAAAATTCAGCATAAGAAATCTGCCAAAGCAAAAAGTTACTAATACGATATTCTCCTGAAGTACGAATAAGCAAATCTACTTCTGAGTTTCTTTCTGTATATAAGAATTTTCCAAAACCCTTTTCATCAACATCAGAAATTTGAATTCTACCGTCTACAACTTCCTGATACATTCTTTTTGCAGCGTCTACGATCTCTGCTCTCGCCCCATAATTAAAAGCAATATTCAAAGTCATTTTTTCATTACTTTCTGTCAAAAATATCGCTTTATCCATGGCCTCTAACACTGAGGTTGGAATCCCCTGACGTCTGCCAATGAATTTAATTCTTATACCATTACCATGTAAATCTTTGGCTTTTTGTCCTAAAACAGAAATTAAGGTTCTCATCAGCAAGGACACCTCATCTTCAGGGCGATTCCAATTCTCTGTAGAAAAGGCATATAGTGTTAAAACTTTTATACCACAACGACAAGCTTCAGAAATAATTTCCTCAACCCTTTTAACCCCTTCCAAATGCCCCTGTGAACGCATTAAATGATGTTCTTTAGCCCAACGGCCATTACCATCCATAATAATTGCAACATGATGCGGGATACTATTTATCGTCATAAATAAAATGGGGGATTTAAATCCCCCATCCTTTAAACACACCTCAAACGGCTAACTTCTTAAACCATTATTTATTCACTTTTTCAAGAGGCGGCTCTTGTGTTGGAGCTGCTGGAGTTACTGGAGCTGGTTTTTCTTCCAAAGCAATCTTTAACTTGGCTTCTAGATCAGCTTTAACATTAAAAAGCTCTTCGTATTGTTTCTGCAAGTCACCATTCGTTGACTTTTCTTGATCAATCTGATCCTGAACCTTGGCCATCTTCTGATTCGCACTTTTTAATTGTGCTTCTAAGGTGCTTAATTTAGCTGCGTTTCTTTGTAAACTTTCTTCAGCCACCATACGGCTGTAACGCTCTTCATCTAAACTTTTTGTAACCTTATTAGTTTTTTCAAAAAGACTGACAAGAAGAATGATTAATCCAATGCAAGCTAAGACCAAAACAACAAGAATAATATCTTTTCTCATAAAACCAGTAAATACCTAAATATTATTGAACAGATTCAGCAGTTTCCGCTTTAGTCTTTTCTACTTTTGGCAAAATAACAATTTCAACACGACGATTCTTTTGACGGCCAGCCTTTGTATCATTAGACTCTACAGGTCTGTATTCCCCATAACCAATAGCTGACAAACGAGGTTCATTCACTTTTTGTTCGCTTAAATAATGCAAGACACTTAAAGCACGAGCCGTTGATAATTCCCAGTTGGATTTCCATCCAGATTTCTTAATAGGTTGATTATCTGTATGACCTTCAATACCAATGTTAAGATCTGCAACCGTTGTGTTTAAAACACCCGCAACCTTCTCTAACTTACCCAGTGAAGATTGACGAAGCTTGGCTTTACCGGAATCAAAAAGAACCTCAGCGACGAATGTAATAACCAAACCCTTATCTTGCATTTCAACCTTAACCTGTTTGTTATTAATTTCATCCTGCAAACGCTTCTCTAATTCCTGCTTAGCCCGTTCAATTTCAGATAAATCATTTTTTAATTTAGAAATTTTCTCTATATCAGTCCGACGCCCCTTTTGAAAAATAACCGTACAACCTGAAAGGCCCATAACAGCCACCAAAGCTAAAACAAAGGTCGTAAACATCACTTTAAAAGCACGCATTGAATTCCTCCTTGAAAATAATTAATCAAATTTTATGTTTCAAATTAACATAGGGTACAATCAAAGTCAAGCTTATCGCACAACGATTTCATCACGTTTAGAACCAACGGAAATGTACTTAACCCTAACGCCCACAAGTTTTTCCAGACGTTCCACATAACGACGAGCATTCAGTGGAAGCTGACTATATTTACGAGCCTCTCGAGTACTTTCCTTCCATCCCTTCATTGTTTCATAAACAATTTCACACTTAGATAAAACATCTAAATCATGAGGAAAATCTTTATAAATTTTTCCTTTATATTTATAAGCCACAGCAATTTTAAGCGTTTCCAAACCATCTAAAACATCCAACTTCATAATAGCCAGTTCGGAAGCTCCATTAATAATCGCTGCATAACGAACCAAAACAGCATCAAACCAACCGCAGCGTCTAGGACGTCCTGTTGTAGAACCAAATTCATGTCCTTTGGCACGGATAATATCATTAAACTTTTCATCAAACTCTGTCGGGAATGGCCCTTCACCGACTCGTGTCGTGTATGCCTTGACGGCAGCAATAACCTGACCAATTTTAGTTGGAGGAACACCAGTCCCAGAACACACACCGCCTATAGTAGAATTGGACGACGTGACAAACGGATAGGTCCCAAAATCCACATCTAAGAAAGTTCCCTGGGCACCTTCAAATAAAATCTTCTTCTTGCGATCAACAGCGTCATTGAGATACAAGGACGTATCACAAATATACGATTTCAATTTACGACCATACGCTAAATACTCTGTATAAATCTTTTTAAAATCATAGGTCTGATGAGAATACACCTTCTTAAAAATATCATTCTTCTCATTTAAATTATCTTGAAGCTTTGCCTTTAGTACGCCAGGGTTAAGCAAGTCAATCATACGAATACCCATGCGTCCAATTTTATCTGAATAACAAGGTCCAATACCTCGTCCCGTCGTTCCAATCTTATTTTCACGTTTTGTTTCTCTTAATTGATCCATCACACGATGATAAGGCATAACAACATGCGCGTTACAAGAAATCTTAAGCTGACGGTTCGTCATCGGAAGTCCGCGTTTCTTAAGTTCGTTGATCTCTTCTAATAAAGCCTTAGGATCAATAACAACCCCGTTTCCAATAACACAAGTCTTGGATGGTCTTAAAATAGCCGAAGGAATTAAATGAAAAATATACTCTTTATCTCCGACAATAACCGTATGGCCTGCATTATTACCACCCTGATAACGAACTGTAATATCAACATTCTCTGATAGAATATCGATTAATTTCCCCTTACCTTCATCTCCCCATTGGGCTCCAACAACAACAAAATTCATGAGCAATTAACCTTTCATAAAAATAATGTTATGACACCTAAGGATGCAGATAATAAGACGGCAGCAGCCATCATCTTAAACAATCTTTGGTTAGAAGACTCCAAAGACGAAACCCATATCATTACGTAGACCATCCAGAAACTAAGCACTGTATAAAACACAATCATTAAACCTAACGCTATTTCCTGACCAGGCATCATCATATGAATACTGCTGGCAAGAATGTAATAATTTACCGGCCATAACGGTAAGAAAGATCCCAACACAATACCAGCAAGAATCGCCCCCAATAGCAAATCTACAAAAGAAAAAGATCGACTAATAAATACTCCAGCCTTAACATCCTTCCCCTTTAGTAAACCAAACCACTGCTTTAAAAACATTAACCCATTTAACCCAACAACAATAGCTACTAAAACATAAAAACATTTAGCTATGGGTTGAAAATAGTTATTAAGAAGAATCCTGTCTAATAGTCCAATATTAAATATAAACTTAGTTAATATTATTGACAACAAAAACAACAGAAGACAAAGTTTATTAATATTTACCCTCTGACACCAACGGAGCCACAATAATATCAAGGCTGCCGTCAACAAAAAGCAGGGGTTAATTCCATCCTGTAATCCGGCCGCCAACGGGACCCACCACAGATCATTGGGCATAAATGTTAAACCTTAATAGCTTTAACAAATAAAATATTCTTTGTCTGCCTTAAATTAGCAATGACAGCCTCGGGTATTTCACTATCCACATTAACAACACTGACGGCAACACCTTCTTGATTCTCACGACCTAAGGTAATACCTGCAATATTAATATTAGCTTGAGCCAAAATAGTACCAATAGCTCCGATAATACCTGGCTTATCATTATTATTGATAAACAACATATGCCCCGACGGAGTTGCCTCCACATAGACATTATTGATTTTAACAATACGAGACTGTTGATTACTTGAGAGTGTTCCTAATAATGAAAATGGATCTTTATCTGTACTCACATCCAGAGCGATCGCATTTACATACTCCCCTTCTTGGGTTGATACAATTTCCTGAACATTAATACCACGTTCCTTCATCAGATTCATCGCATTAATGGTATTGACTGTTTCACCTAAGATAGGAGCCAATAACCCTTTAGCAACGGCCATCGTAACCGCAGAGACTTTTTCTTTAGCCACAGCGCCGCTGTAGGTGATCTTTACTTCTTTGATCCGACCCTGCACCAACTGACCGGCAAAGTTACCCATTTTATCCGCTAGGTCTAAATAAGGCTCAATCGCCTTATAAGCTTCGGCAGACAGCGAGGGGAAATTAGCGGCATTACGAATTCCTCGACCTGAAAGAGCATCTTTAACGGCATGGGCAATTTCAATAGCCACATTCACCTGAGCCTCAGATGTCGAAGCCCCTAAATGAGGAGTTGTGATGCAATTATCTAATTTAAAAAGTGGAGACGTAAAATCAGGAGGCTCGACATCATAAACGTCTATCGCTGCGCCCGCGATGCGCTTTTCTTCCAAAGCTTTAATCAAAGCTTTCTCCTCGATAATCCCGCCCCGAGCACAGTTAACTAAACGCGCTGTTTTTTTCATCAAGGCAATCTGCTTGTCACCGATCATATTCGTTGTTTCATCTGTCTTCGGAATATGCACCGTAATGTAATCAGCGCTCTTATAAATTTCATCAAGCTCTGCTAATTGAATACCATTCTTAGCTGCAATTTCAGCAGACAGATAAGGATCATACCCCATCGTTACCATTCCAAAAGCTTGAGCCATTTTAGCAACGGTTGTCCCAATGCGGCCTAAACCGATAATCCCTAAGGTCTTGCCATAAAGTTCAACGCCGGTAAACTTATTACGTTCCCACTTACCACCTCTTAAAGAAGCAACAGCTTGCGGAATATTACGGGACAACGCCATGATCATACTCATCGTGTGCTCGGCGGTGGATGTCGTATTACCGGCAGGAGTATTCATCGCCACAACACCTTTTTTAGTGGCCGCAGATAAATCGACATTGTCTAACCCAACACCAGCACGACCAATCACCTTCAGCTTATCAGCAACTTCAATAATCTCTGCGGTGACCTGAGTTCCGGAACGGACGATCAATGCATCATAATCTTTGATGATACTTTTTAATTCAGCTGCTGGAATTCCAAACTTGCAATCGACCTGAAAATTCTTATCAGCCGTTAAAATATCCAAACCTTCTTTTTCTAATTTATCGCTAATTAAAACCTTATACATACCATCCTCATTTCTATTTTTGATTGAGAACTTTTTGAGCGGCAGTCAAGGCTGCCCCTAATTCAAATTTATGTCCCATTTGGTGTAATACTTTTTCCAAACAAGCCAATCCAGTTAGAATATCATATTCATCCAAAGCACCCATATGAGCCATACGAATCACCTTACCCTTAAGATGATCCTGACCACCCGCAAAGGTAATTCCATAGGTATCACGCATGATCTTAGTCAACTTTTCCCCGTCGATACCAGAGGGAACATTGACAGCCGTTAACACATTGGTGGCGCAGTCCGCATCAGGAAACATGGTTAATCCAATGGCAGCACACCCTGCACGGGTCGCTTTGGCTAAAAGAATATAACGGGCAAACATATTCTGTAAACCTTCTTTTTTAATCATATTCAGACTATCCACTAAGGCAATCAAAACACCAATCGCCGGAGTAAACGGTGTATCTGTTTTCTCCATCGCCTTCTTACACTCTTTCAAATCAAAATAATATTTAGGTGTCGTCGATTGATTAATCAACTCAATCGCCTTAGGACTGGCACTGACAAAGGCTAATCCGGGAGGCAACATCAAACCTTTGTGGGATCCTGAGACAACCATATCGCAATGCCATTCATCCGTTTTAATTTCCTGTACAGCCAAACCAGAAACAGCGTCAACAACCAATACCGCCTTGGTCTCTTTGACAACGTCCCCAATAGCTTTAACGTGAGGTGTGACACCTGTGGATGTTTCAGCTAAGGTAATAAAGACAGCCTTGGTATCCGGATGAGCTGTTAAAAGTTTCTTAATCTCTTCTGCTGTGGGAACCTTCCCCCATTGAACTTTATGAACAATGGTATTCGCTTTATAGGTTTGACATAATTCAACCCAGCGTTCACCAAATTTCCCACCATCAACCGCAATCACTGTATCCCCCGGTGAAACCAAATTAACGACAGCCGCTTCCATAGCTCCGGAACCTGATGAGGTTAAAATATAAATATCATTCTTGGTTTGATAAACTTCCTTCAAACCTTCGACCACCTGTTTGATATTATCCTGAAAGGCAGGTGTCCGATGATGAATGATTGGCTTTCCCAACGCAGCGCATAGATTCGGTGGAACTTGAGTTGGACCCGGTGTTAACAACAAATTGCGTTTCATATACTTCCTTTCTCAATTAAAACTATTTAGCTTCCCCTAAATGAGTAATGACACCATCCACAAGACCATAATCCTTCGCTTGCTGAGCGGACATAAAAAAATCGCGATCTGTATCTTTCTTAAGACGATCGAGAGTCTGACCACTATGGTTAGCAAGAATTTTATTAAGCTCTTCTTTCATGCGTAGAATTTCTTCAGCTTGAATAGAAATATCAGAAGCTGTCCCTTGCGCTCCACCCCAGGGCTGATGAATCATGATACGAGCATTAGGTAAGGCATACCGTTTACCCTTGGTACCGGCGGTTAAAAGGACGGCACCCATACTGGCAGCCTGACCAATACAAATCGTTGAAACATCAGGTTTGATATATTGCATGGTGTCATAAATCGCCAAACCAGCGGTAACAGACCCGCCGGGAGAATTCACATAAATGTAAATGTCTTTTTCTTTATCTTCGGATTGCAAAAAGAGCAACTGAGCGATGACTAAATTAGCCACATGATCATCAATCCCTGTGCCTAAGAAAATAATACGTTCTTTCAGCAATCGTGAATAAATATCATACGCACGTTCACCGTGACTACTTTTTTCAACAACCATTGGGACTAAAAGCTGTGATCTTTCCATTATTTAGTTTCCTCCCATTTAGCTTCTTTGAGTAAAAGTTCGATCACCTGACCTGCGACCTGACCTTTTTCATTAGCTTCAATTTTCTCTAACTTTGCAATCTCTTCTAGAATAAGATAAACCTTTACGTCTCTCTCGACAACCTTCTCTAATTCCTTGCGAATTTCCTCTTCCTTATTCTTTAACTCATCCGCAGATAAATTATGATTCTTAAAACGTTTTAAGGCCTCCTGAGTACGATAAATCAATTGACGCTTAACCAAGGATTGAGGAACAGTTAATTTAGCATTTTTTACCAACTCTTCAACAATTTGATTTTCTATTTCCATGCGATTCTTACGATCCTTATCCATCTGAAGCTGACGACTCAAGGCATCCTTGAAATCTTGTAAGGAAGGAAAGCCCATTCCTTTAGCAAAAGCATCGTCTACAGTGACTTCTTTATCTCCCTGGCCTTTTTTGAAGAATTCTAAGGTTTTATTAACCTCTTCTTCAGAAACCTTATTGTCCTGAGGCTTTACTTTAATACCCTTATAATGATCGATTTTGACTTCAGGTCGAAGATCTAATGTAGCAATGAAGGTTAAGACTCCATCTTTTAAATCCACAGCGCTAATCTCTGGTAAATCAATAGGATCTAACTGTTGTTCACCAATTCCTTGATGATATGCCTCAGGAATAAGTTTCTTGATAGTTTCTTCCTGAGCCATCTTCCCGTGAGAAGCGGTTAAAATATGACGAGGAACCTTCCCTGGACGAAAACCCTTCACCTTAGCATGCTTATTAATTTCATTATAAACTTCATCCATCGCTTTAGTAACTCTCTCACGAGGGACCTCAAATTTTAATTCACGTGTTAATGCATCTACTTTCTTAACTTCGACTTTCATTATGTTTCCCTTTCATTATTATGGATAGATCAACATCTACCACATTCCAGTACTGGCCGAGCATGCTCGGCCACTACATACTAAACTTCTCACCCAAATAAATCTTTCTAGCCTTTTGATCATTAATTAAATCCTGTGCCGTTCCCGAAATCAACAAACGCCCATCAGCGACCAAATAAGCCCGATCCGTGATGGATAAAGTTTCGCGCACATTATGATCAGTTAACAAAATTCCAAGACCACGTTTTTTTAAATCTTTAATAATCTCCTGAGCTTCAGCGACAACAATAGGATCTATGCCAGAAAAAGGTTCATCTAGCAATAAAAACGAAGGATTCGTCACCAAGGCGCGAGTAATCTCTAGACGACGACGTTCCCCACCAGAAAGAGTGTACGCCTTAGATTTTGCTAAATGAGAAATGTTTAATTCTTCCAATAAAGACTCTAAACGCCGTTTGCGTTCCGCAGGACCTATGGGCAAGGTTTCTAAGATCGCCATGATATTTTGAGCCACTGTTAATTTTCTAAAAATAGAAGATTCTTGAGCTAAATAGCCCATTCCCAAACGGCAGCGTTCATGAATGGGTTTCTTTGTAATATCTTCCTGATCAAAAATAATCTGACCTTCATCCGGAGAGACGATTCCAACCGCCATATAAAAAGACGTTGTTTTTCCAGCCCCATTAGGCCCTAGTAGTCCAACAATTTCTGAACGACCGACAGTGATACTTAAACCATCGACGACACGACGACCATTATAAATTTTTACTAAATTCCTAGCTTCTAATAAACGCATTTATTTTTCACCCACCTTTTGAAACATCCCATCACCTTTAGTGCTACCTGTATCAAAAACAATCTTGGGACGACCCGTCATAATTAATTTTTGATCCGTTCCCGTATATATCATCCCCTCTGAATAACTAACATTTTGACCTTGAACCGATTTCACGTGTCCTGTACAAACAACCTTCTTGATTTTTTTAGTCTTTTCATCAAACCAAACATCCATCTTGTCTGCATATAAATGACGGTCAGTCTATTCTTCTGAAGCGATCACATTCACAGAGAAGGTGGCATGAAAATTCAACTGGTCCATCTGCATAGGCCCATCGCAGGTAATCGTCACCTTTTGAGGATCAAGTGGTTTTTTGGAATGAGAAGATGTTTTCATCACAGCCTTCACATTTTCATTAATAGAACCCTGCTTTAAGTTAGGATGAACCGTCATTCCCTTGCCCGTCACAACACCCTGCTCATCTGTGAACTTAACCCTATCATTCGTTGTAATTAAATCTTTATTACGGTTCCAATCCAAACTATCCGTGGTCATCTTGGTGCCGCGTTCCGAAGTAATCACCACATCATCCTGCAAGTGAACCTGGCCGCTAATCTTATCAATTGTTCCTGTCTTCGACGTTAAATTCGCCTTTTCTTTACCATAAAAGTTAGCATCAACATTGGTAATCTTAATTTTGTCATCCGAGATATCAGCTTTATCTCCATTGACCTGCCATGTCTTTTGTCCAGTATTGTTATACCCGTTCAAATTAAAGCCCTGCAGCTGTTGCTGGATTCCGCTATCCGCATAAGCAGAAATTATAAAACTAAAGAACAGCCCCATCATTGAAAATAGAATCTTAATGTTCATAAAGTTTAGTAATATCTTTCCCTTGAGCCTTGAGAATTAATTCAATAATCTCACGAACAGCTCCTTCTCCACCTTTTTTACGACTGACATAATGAACAATCGACTTTACTTCAAAAACAGCATTATCCACAGAGACTGAAAACCCTACACGTTTGAGAATCTCAAGATCAGGCAAATCATCCCCAATAAAACAAACGTCCTCATCCTTGACTTGCCACTCTTTGAGAAGAGCTTCATACGCGCCAAGTTTAGGGATAACTCCTACAAAAACCTTATCGATCTTTAAATCACTGGCTCGATGGGCTACAACCGCTGATTGGCGAGCTGAGATAATAGCGCTTTTATAACCACATTTCTTCCATAAAATTAAACCCAACCCATCTTGAACATTAAAGCGCTTAGTTTCAACACCATTAGCATCCATAATAATGCCGCCATCCGTCAAAACACCGTCGACATCAACAATCAAAACCTTGATTTTTTGTAATTGATTATGCACCAGAAACCTGCCCAGATTCTCTTAGCTTCCAAAATATTTCTTTTTGTTTTGGCGTATACGCCTTTCGTATAAACATATGCATTTGATAAAGCCATTCTAATTTCTTCTTAGGGGACAACTTGACCCATCTTTGCAGACGATCTTCATCAGACTTCAAACCAAAATCTATTTCATTTTTCATAATAGTCTTATCTTCTTAAGTTGCTTAACATCTGCAAGATCTATCTCTCGACCAGCCTTGCTTTTCATTTTTATAAGATCTCCTATAGAGATAACAAAGACTGTCAGGTTATCAATTTTCAAATGTAACACATTCTTTTGGGCTGCTTCATAAGTGACCGGTGATTCGATAATAATATCTACTTCCTTCATTTCCTTTTCTTTATAAAAATTAAACGCCTTCATATTCTTATTACGAATCCAATCGCGCCGTGTCTTCATATCAGCTATCCCCATCGGATCAACCGGCTGTTTAACTCTATAACCTTTTTTCCTAAGAATAGTGACAATCTTTTTAAGATTAACTTCACTCATCTCAACCAAAACCTCCATATCCGCCGTACTTCTTAAATACCCATGTAAATTAATCGCCATCCCACCAACGATAATATATTTAACTTCTTGTTTCTGAAACTCTTTTAGAATTTCACCATAAAGAATCATATCTAAACCAACCCTGCCTTCAATAGATCCTGAACATCGACCAAACCAACCAATTTATGATTCTTATCAACAACCGGAAGTTCATCGATTTTCTTTGTCTTTAAAATATCAAAAGCTTCTGCGGCAAGTTGATCCTTAGTAATGGTGGTGGGCTTCTTCGTCATAACCTCTTCGACGGTTCTAGACAATACCTGGGTGTCCTTTTCTAAGTGCCTGCGTAAATCTCCATCCGTAAAAACCCCTACCAACTTCTCCTTAGCATCCAAAATACAAGCGCAGCCTGAACGCGCTTTAGTAATCGCTAACAAAACATCTTTAACCTTCATTGAGGATTTCACCTTTGCTAAATCTCTATCCTTACGCATAATATCTTCAACCTTAAGGAGCAGTCGTCGACCTAAACTTCCGCCGGGATGATACAAAGCAAAGTCTTCTTTACGAAAATTCTTACGATCAATCAAGCAAGCGGCTAAGGCATCCCCCATCACCAAGGTTGCAGTGGTGGATGCCATGGGCGCTAAGCCCAGAGGACAGCCTTCCTTCTCTACGCCGACATTCAAAACCACATCGCTATGTTTCGCTAAGGTAGAATTGAATTTACCTGTGATGGCAATGGTCTTTGCCCCAATCTTTTTAATTAAAGGCAAAAGCCTCGTCGTCTCTTCTGTCTCGCCGCTTTGAGAAATAACAACTAAGACATCCTTGGATGTCACCTGACCTAAATCTCCGTGAACAGCCTCCGCGCTGTGCATAAAAACACTAGGAGTTCCGGTCGACGATAACGTGGCGGCAATTTTACGCCCAACAATCCCTGTCTTTCCCATCCCGGTAATAATAACCCTCCCCTGACACTGCGCCATCAAACCAACGGCTTGAGTAAAATTAGCGTCTAGGTGTTTAAGTAAACCTTTGATAGCCTGGGCTTCAATATTAATGACTTCAGCAGCGCGTTTTAGCATTATTTTTTAATAACCTTATCGATAGCAATCAAATCTTTTAACAATTTCTCAAGATTCTTTAATGGGATCATATTGGGACCATCCGACAACGACTTGGATGGATTAGGATGCGTTTCTAAAAAAATACTGTCTACTCCTGCTGCCACAGCACAACGGGCTAAGAGAGGAATATACTCACTGTTCCCGCCAGATGCATGCCCTAATCCTCCTGGCTGCTGAACGCTATGAGTCGCATCAAAGACAACCGGATAACCTGTCTTTCTCATCACATCTAAACTACGAAAATCACTCACCAAATTATTATAACCAAAAGATACGCCACGTTCCGTTAACAGCAACTTACGGTTCCCCGCTTCCTCCATCTTCTTCACAACACCTTTAATATCCCAGGGAGCCAAGAACTGCCCTTTTTTAACATTCACCGTCAATCCTGTTTTAGCAGCGGCCACAATCAGATCTGTTTGACGGCAGAGAAAAGCAGGTATTTGAATAATATCTAGAACTTCGGCAGCCAATTGAATTTCGTGAGTACAGTGCACATCGGACAGAACAGGAACGTTAAGCTCCCGTTTAATATGAGCTAAAATTTTAAGACCTTCAATAATACCTGGTCCTCGAAAGGAATTGAAAGAAGTCCGATTCGCTTTATCATAGCTGGCTTTAAAAACAAAAGGGACATTCAGCTTCTGAGTAATTTTCTGAATATCTTTAGCGAGTTTTAAAGCGCTCTCTTTCGACTCGATCACGCAAGGACCAGCAATGAGTACAAAAGGATTCTTCCCGCCAAACGCTATTTTTCCTACCTTGATTGTGCGAACCATTCTTCCGCCTTTTTTAAGTCTTCTGGTGTATCCACCGCAATAGACTCTGCTGTTGTGACAACCGTCTTAATCCGATACCCTTTTTCTAATACTCTTAACTGCTCTAACTGCTCTGTCATCTCAAGAATAGACTTAGGCCAATCCTTGTACTGCAATAAAAAACTCTTACGATACGCATACAATCCCAGATGTTTATATTGCTTTAACCCTTCTGGCTTTTTGGCATTACGATTATAAGGAATCGGTGAACGTGAGAAATAAAGAGCGTAACCTAACGCATCGACGACGCATTTGACTACATTGGGATTTAAGAAATCCGCCTCTTGAGAAATCTCCTTAATCACCGTCCCCATCATACACGCAGGATCATTCTTTAAAAGAACAGCTAAACTATCCACCGTCTTTGGATCGATAAAAGGCTCATCACCCTGAATATTGACAATCACATCGACATCTAAATCTTTAACCGCCTCCGCAATACGGTCTGAACCTGAAGGATGATTCGGATCTGTCATCACAACCTTGCCACCAAAACCTTGAACCACTTGAAAAATATCAGGATGATCACAGGCAATCAGCACATCGTCTAATTGCTGACAAGCCTTAGCCTTAGCATACACATGTTCAATCATTGGCTTGCCACAAATATGAGCTAGGACCTTGGCTGGAAATCTAGTGGATGCAAAACGTGCTGGAATAACTCCGATCGTCTTCATTGCTTTTTAATCGCCGCCTTTAATTCAGCTAACTCAATCGCTACAGCACCCATTTTGCCAACCACCACACCTGCCGCATGATTAGCAATATCTGCCGCCTGACGACGATTAGCCCCAGCGGCCAGACTCAAAGCAAAAACAGAAATCACCGTATCCCCAGCACCAGAGACATCAAAAACTTCCTGAGCACGAGTTGCAATCGGAAAGGGTTCCTTATTAGGTTCAAATAAATACATTCCGTGTTCACCTAAGGTAATCAACAGAGAATCAAGGCCTAAATATTTCATCAGCCCTTGACCATTGGCTTCAATATGTTCCTTCGTATCCAACTTAGTTGAAACAATGCCGAAAGCTTTACGTGCTTCTTCCGACACAGCTTTCAGGGCAAGTTCAGCTTCCTTCTTGTTGGGCGTAATACTAGACACCTGACCATAAAATCTCAAATCTTCCACCTTAGGATCAACAATAACCAATACCTTGTTCTGACGGGCCACTTCATGGACTTCATTCAGCAAACTCAGATCTACCATTCCCTTACCATAATCTGAAATAACAATCGCTTTAAATTCTTTAATATGTCGACGAAGAAATGGAAGAATCTTACTTATTTTGAAACTATCTTTGCCTTCCTTCAAAGCACTTTCACGATCCACACGAACAACCTGCTGATGCTGCGCAATAATACGCGTCTTTAAAATGGTCGGTATCGCAGAATCCGTAAACACACCCTGGGTATAAATGCCTCGCTTGGTTAGCTCCTTCTTTAAGGTCTGTCCTTCAATATCATCCCCAACCTTACCCACCACGGTTACCTTAGCGCCCAAACTGACCAAATTATTAGCCACATTAGCAGCTCCCCCGGGAGTATAAAAAGTCTCCTGCACCAGAACAATAGGCACAGGCGCTTCCGGAGAAATACGGCTAACCGTTCCTTTAATATATTGGTCCAAAACAAGATCACCAATCACCAAAACAGAACGATTTTTAAATTTAGATATTATGGAATCGTATTTAGACATATCTGCGATGAAAAACCTTCTTAAATTAAATAATTTCTAAGAGTTACCCGCAAGAAAGGTCGCATTTTAGCATAGTTTAGATGGGGCGTAAAGGTTAAAAACACTACTAAATAGAGATTTTGGAAGGATTTTAACGGCCTTTGAGTTTTTCTGTCTTTACATGTTCAATTTCTATATTTAAATCATTATGAACGGAATCTGAGGATATCTGGGATCTTGCGCTCATTCTAATGGAACTGCCATCATACAAACTCCCCTTATCCGTGGACACAATCTCCCCATAACATTCTGGTATATGTATCTCATAAGGAAATAGAAAGAATTTCTTAGGTTCAGTAAGGCCAAACGTCGCATCTACAGGGCGCCATTGATATCCAGGCAAATAAATCTCATTCCATGAATGGCCTGCATTGGTCTGACATACCTCACTTGAATCCTTAGGTTGAAAAGCAACCCCATTGACTTCCTTGGTCGGAATTCCATTTAATCGGGATAAAACCAAGAATAACCGACTAATATCCCTACAATTCCCCTTTTGACTGACAAGCGTTCCAAATGTTTCCTGCTTGCCAGAAAAGTTCTGAATATTCTGATACGTAAAATGGGACACAACATAATCATAAATTGCCTTAGCCTTATCGTAAGGATTAACCAATCCTTGAGTGATTTTCTTAGCCAGTTGCTGCTCTTCAGAAGAGGCATCCTTGACCTGAAGAAAAATATCCATATCTCTGGTAAATATCTGATACATATCAGCCACTCTTGTTCGATCCACCTTGATTTGTGGTTCATTGAGCGTGACATCAAAACTGACCCTGACTCTGTGCACCTCCCCGGCTTTTAGATTTGAGAAATAAAAAGTACCTATTTGATTACCATCAGGATCTTTAGTCACAGCGTTAGGATTCGGAGAAATAATTTCATTACTCACACTTTGATTAGGTATATTCTGATGACTCAAAGGATAATTAAATTGTAACGTTTCAAGATCCACAAGACTCGTGAAAGCAAAGGTCTTGCTGACTTTATAAGATATCTTCCTAACAGGAACCTTCATTAAATCCTGCTCCTCGAGCGTAATCGACTGAACCTCCTCTTTATAATATGTAAACACAATACCACTGACATCCAATTTGACTTGTTGAGAAGTCTCCTCAAGTATAGACCCTTGAACACTTTGACCTGATTTAAGAAGAATAATCGCCGCCTGGCTTACTTCAGTCAAGAACATAGAAAATAAAAAAACCATTAAATAAACAATTTTGGATTTTATAACCAAGGACTACTCCTTAATCATTATGTTCATGAAGAAGCATCGTTTCTGAATTTAAGTTTATTAACAATTCGTAAGGATTCAATACAAATCCATAAAATATGAAAAATATTTAATAACGAACACGCATCAAACAAAGACCATGTCCGGGAGCGGTGGCGGGGGCTAATTTACGATCTTTGGATTTGAGAAGTTTGGGGATGATATCTTTGGGAAGCTTGCCGGAACCAATAGAGAGTAAGGTTCCTACAATATTGCGAACCATACGATACAGAAAACCATTGGACGTAATAGAAATATGGATAAAGTCTCCTTCTTCGACAATAGTCAGCCGGCTAATCGTACGCACCGTATTCTTAATCTTGGAACTTTCCGAGGCGGCTTGAAAACACTTAAAATCATGCTTACCTTTGATCAGGCGAGCGGCCTGACGCATTAAAGGGATATTTAATGGGTGGGGATAAAAATACGCTCTGTTACGCCAATGAGCCGAAGGGTAACTGCGATTTAAGATGGTATAACAATACGTTTTATTTTTGACGCTGTATTGAGCATGAAAATCTAAAGGAACATTCTGAACCTTAGCCACCGATACATCTCGATCCAAGAACGCATTTAACGCTTTGTGAATCTGTGCCGGTTTCATAATGGTCTCGACTTTAAAATGAGCGACCTGACCGACGGCATGCACACCCGCATCTGTGCGACCGGATGCAATACAATTCACCTTCTTCTTAAAAATACGCTCAAGCTTTTCCTGGACATGCCCCTGCACCGTACGCTGGAAAGGTTGGAATTGCCAACCAGAAAATTCGTAACCATCGTATTCGAGGATTAATTTGAAATTACGCATGGATGATACCGTAGGGAACGGTTTAAAACCGTTCCCTACATCGATTGGAATTTATTTCTTGATTAGAATTTCGGCAATCTGCACGGCATTTAAAGCTGCCCCTTTGCGCAGATTATCAGCAACGACCCAGAGGTTAAGACCATTAGGAATAGAGATATCTTCACGAATACGTCCGACGAAGGTATCATCCTTACCATCGGCGTCGATAGGTAAAGGATAGACAGAATTCTTGATATCGTCGACCACCTTAACACCTGGCGCTTTTTTAAGAAGTTCGATCGCCTTCTTGCGGGTAATCTTCTTTTTAGTTTCAATATTAATAGCCTCGGAATGACTATTTTTCACAGGCACACGCACGCAGGTCGGACAGACTTGAATTTTCTTGTCATGAAACATCTTTTGAGTTTCATTGACCATCTTCATTTCTTCCTTCGTGTAATGATTGTCGACAAAAACATCAATTTGGGGAATCAGGTTATGAGCAATCTGATACTTAAACTTCTTCTTATCCATATTGCCCTTATTCTGCGCTTCTAATTCAGCCACCGCTTCAGCGCCGGCGCCAGACACAGCTTGATACGTAGAGACAACAATACGTTTAATCTTACCGAAATCATGCAAAGGCTTTAAAGCGACAAGCATCTGGATCGTCGAGCAGTTAGGATTAGCAATGATCCCTTTGTGCTTCTTGATATCCTCAGGGTTAACCTCAGGAACAACTAAAGGAACCTTAGGATCCATCCGAAATTGCGAAGTGTTATCAATATACACAGCTCCCGCCTTAGCCGCCACAGGTCCCCATACCTTGGAGATCTCTGCTCCCGGAGAAGCTAAGACAATATCGATCCCATTAAAAACATCTTTCGTTAGCCCAACATATTTAATCCCATCCTGCTCTCCACCCGCACCCGACGGTGAGATCAAGACAAGTTTGTTAACGGGAAATTTGCGCTCCTTGACAATACGATACATACATTGTCCAACGGCACCACGAAT
Organism: Candidatus Omnitrophota bacterium; assembly: GCA_015233165.1. Classification (GTDB taxonomy): domain Bacteria; phylum Omnitrophota; class Gorgyraeia; order Zapsychrales; family Fredricksoniimonadaceae; genus JACQCF01. The sequence goes on along the minus strand of JADFYF010000001.1, from coordinate 2,452 downwards.
ACCTAAAATAGCAACATTGTATTTTTTCATTTCAACCCTTTCACAACCAAATCACCGACCTCTGTCGTCGAATATCCCATCTTCCCAGCCCCGAGATCCTTGATCTTAGTTAAAACAACTTCCTTAACAGAATCTTCAATATGAGTCGCTGCCTTTGCTTCACCAACCTGCTTTAATAACATGGCCCCTGCGCAAATAGCGGCCAATGGATTGATGACATTCTGCCCGGTATATTTAGGAGCAGAACCACCAATGGGTTCAAACATGGACACACCTTTAGGATTAATATTCCCTCCGGCGGCAATGCCCATGCCCCCTTGAATCATGGCGCCTAAATCCGTGATAATATCACCAAACATATTATCGGTGACAATCACATCAAACCATTCGGGATTCTTGACAAACCACATCGTCGTCGCATCGACATGCATATAATCCGTCGTGATATCTGAATATTCTTTGGCGACTTCATTAAAGGTTCTTTGCCAAAGATCAAAAGCAAAAGTTAAAACATTAGTCTTCCCACAAAGGGTCAATTTCTTAACCTTTTTCTGACTATATTTTCGAGTGTATTCAAAGGCATAACGAATGCAGCGTTCAATTCCATAACGGGTATTAATACTTTCTTGAACAGCAACTTCCTGAGGAGTATTCTTAAAAAGACTTCCACCCGCACCAACATAAAGACCGTCGGCGATGTCATTAAATATATTGAAGAAAAGGTTAACGCTTAATTTATTTTAAAGCGTTTTAATTTATTTGCCCCCGAAGTTTGGCTATTTAGTAGCCCAACATGTTACGGGGGCAAATCTTTGATAGGGGTTTTCATTATGCAGAAAAAAAGAATTGTTATTACCGGTATGGGAGTTGTATCACCTGTCGGGACGGGGGTTGAGAAATTCTGGAAATCTCTTTTGGCAGGTCAAAGCGGGATTCGTCCGGTCACTCATTTTGATGCATCTGCATTTGATTCCCGTATCAACGGGGATGTTATTGATTGTGATCCTTTGGCGCATTTTAATTCCAAGGATGCCCGCAATCTATCTAAGTTTATTCAATTCGGTGTTGTCGCTGCTAAAGAGGCTTTGCTTCAATCTAAATTAGATATTAGTCAGATGGATCCGTATCGCGCTGGAGTTGTTCTGGGTTCAGGTATTGGAAGCATTTATTCGGCTGAAGAGGAATATGCAAAGTATATAGAGAAGGGGCCTAGCCGTATTTCTCCATTTTTTATTACCCGTATGATTATTAATGAAGCGGCAGGTCAGGTTTCTATCAATAGTGGAGCAATGGGCCCATGTTTTGCGATTGCTACAGCGTGTGCAACAGCTAATAATTGTATTGGCGAAGGTATGCGCATGATTCAGGCGGGTGAAGTGGATGTGGTGATTGCCGGTGGAACGGAAAGCGCAACGTCTATTCTTGGTTTAGGTGGTTTCTGCGCTTTAAAAGCTTTATCTAAACAGCATAACGATGAACCTCAAAGAGCCAGCCGTCCTTTTGATTTAAATCGTGATGGTTTTGTGATGGGTGAAGGGGCTGGTGTTGTTATTTTAGAAAGTTTAGAATTTGCCAAGGCTCGTGGGGCTCATATCTTTGCTGAGTTAGCCGGGTATGGACGCACAGCGGATGCTTATCACATTACAGCTCCTCATGCGGAAGGTTTGGGAGCCAGGATGGCGATGGAACTAGCTTTAAAGGATGCAGGGTTAAAGACAACCGATGTGAACTATATTAATGCTCATGGAACTTCAACCAAGCTCAATGATCAGATTGAAACTTTAGCTATTAAAAATTTATTTGGGGATCATGCTAGAAAGATTCCCATTTCATCGACGAAATCCATGACAGGCCACTTGTTAGGTGCTGCAGGTGGAGTGGAATTAATTGCATGTATTAATTCTATTCGTGACAATATGGTTCATCCAACCATCAACTATGAAACGCCTGATCCTGCCTGTGATTTAGATTATGTTCCTAATGTGGCCCGCAAGGTGAATGTGGACGTGGCTCTTTCAAACTCACTAGGTTTTGGCGGTCACAATGCGACACTTATTGTGAAAAGATTTAAAGATTAATTATCGTATAGAAAAGGTACTTATGAAAACATATAAAATAGCTGTTATTGCTGGTGATGGAACAGGACCTGAGGTTGTCAGAGAAGGTCTTAAGGTTATGGAGGCGGCTGCATCTAAGTATGGTTTTAAATATGAAGCTCATCATTTTGATTTTGGTGGAGAGAGATATTTACGGACCAAGGAAGTATTGCCGGAATCAGCTGTTTCGGATTTAAAGAAGTTTGATTCGATTTTTTTAGGTGCCATCGGACATCCGGACGTTAAACCGGGAATTTTAGAAAAAGGGATTTTATTGCGCCTGCGTTTTGATTTAGATCAATATATTAATTTACGTCCGGTCGCCTTGTATGATGAGCGTTTTTGTCCTTTGAAAG
>JADFYF010000019.1 GCA_015233165.1 Candidatus Omnitrophota bacterium | reverse complement strand
ATCAAAACGACCGGGACGCAAAAGAGCAGGATCCAGGGTGTCAGGACGGTTGGTGGCTGCAATGAGAATTAAACCACTGACGGTATTAAACCCATCCATCTCAACTAACAACGCATTGAGGGTTTGTTCACGTTCGTCGTTGCCACCGCCAATACCGGCAAAACGTTGACGACCAACCGCATCAATTTCATCGATAAATATGATCCCACCTTTACCAGAAGCCTTAGCCGCCTTACGTCCCTGTTCAAACAAATCACGAACACGAGAAGCGCCTACCCCTACAAACATTTCTACGAAGTCAGAACCGCTCAACGAAAAAAACGGAACACCCGCTTCACCGGCCACAGCCTTAGCCAACAGAGTCTTTCCTGTTCCCGGAGGCCCTACTAACAAAACACCCTTAGGAATTTTCCCGCCTAACTTTTCAAACTTTTTAGGATCCTTCAAAAACTCAATAACTTCCTGCAACTCTTCCTTGGCTTCATCAACCCCTGCCACATCACTAAAGGTGACCGTTCCACCGGCGCTGACCTGAGCCCGGGACTTTCCAAAAGAAAATACCTTATTTCCCATCTGATTGCCACGATGAGACACAAACCAAATTAGTGCGAAGATGCCTAAAAATGGAATCAACTGAAAGAATAACTGGCTCCAGAATAACTCAGGAGGAACAACATTGAAGTCCTGAACATTTTCACGAATCACCTTAATCAAATCCTCGTCATGCTGAGGGATATTTAAATGAAATTGGGTCTGATCCGCAAAAACACCCTTAATGCTGTTTTCAGGACCTTCCGTCAATTCTACCTTCTTAATTTGCTTCGTTTGCGTATTGTCTTTAACAATGTTAAAAAACTCGGTATAGGTAATCTCTTTTTGGTTCTTAATCGTATATTTACTGTTCTGAACAGCTAAGGACATAAAAACAAGTCCTAAGATAATCCAAAACCAAAAATTACCATGAGGCTTTGCGGGACCTACGGGTTTCTGTTTCTTACCTGTCACATTGGGCTGTGCCATCTATCTCTCCTAAATACTTAAGTAGTATTACTTATAGTTTGAATTTTGAATTATAACGGATATGCAAATTAAAGCAAGCCTTAGCCTTGCTTTTGTATCGTCAAAACTAAACCTTCCTCAGTCTTACGAACACGAACCGCTTGGGGCCAATTCACCACCGAACCTGAGGGTCTATTCCATAGCAAGTCTTCTGCTTCCTGAATATGGGCAAAACTCAATTGATTCAAATTCAAAACCAAATGGTCAAAGGATATTCTTAATAACATGCGACGCATAGAGACATGCTGTTTTAAAAAGAACTTCAGTTTAATCACAACCTTACCCTTAGAAAACTTGACATTCTTATTCCAAAGACCCTGAGCTTGGGTTAGAAGGTAATCGTAATCTCCCGAAGAACTGTAAGCCAAATCTACCAACACCTGAGGAAGATTCGCATTGTACTCTTTAGCCAACTGAGGCAAAAGATTCAGACGAATCTTATTTCTTAAATAATAATCCTGCTGATTCGTCTCATCCTGACAATAACTCAATCGACGCATCTTCAGATGCTCCTCAATCTGACGTCTTTGAATGGATAGTAAGGGGCGAATGAATCTCTCTTTGTCTAAATGATTCTCACTTAAGATACCTCTTAATCCAGATAACCCTGCTCCTCTTAAAAGCCTCATTAAAACTGTCTCTGCCAAATCATTCTGTGTGTGCGCCAAGGCAATGGACGACGCTTTCACCTTACCTGCCACCTTGGCAAAGAATTCAAATCTCCAGCGACGGGCCATCTCTTCAGACACCACTTTGGATTTTAAGACCCCCTGACGACGAGCCACCGTAATCGGCACATGGCATTGAATAGCCAGTTCTCTGACAAACGCCTCATCCCTATCTGCGCCAGCCCTTAGACGATGATTAAAGTGAGCGATATGCAATTGAATCCCTAAGGAATGACGCAATTGGCAAAGGATATCCAACAAAGCCACAGAATCGGCTCCGCCGGAAACCCCCACAACAACAGTGTCTGCGACCTGTATTAATTTTTGTTTTGTAATTATCTGAAGAACTTCTTTGGTTAGATCCATTGGAAGAAGAAGGTTGCCTGTCATCCCCGAATGCTTTAGTCGGGGATCCAGGATTTGCTAAACTACTAGATGCCCGACAAAAACATTCGGGCATGACAAAATTAATAACTCAAAAACCCACGCTGTTCTTTTCTGGCTTCCTGATAAGCCAGCTTAAATAAATCTTCATGCTTAACATTAGGAGGACGTATCTTCATACGGACAAACCCCTGACGGAGAATCTCGACATTGGCCATCTTGCCATCGGGTAAATAAACGTAGGCCGTTTTATACCCTTTTTCATCTCTGGAATCCACATCAAATTCCAACTTAACCTTCTTCCCTTCCAGCAAGTTCTGAGCAAAGGCAATCGCCTGTTCTTCCAAAGGAATCGTAGGCTCCACTTCCTTATCCTCAATAGGATGACCTTTTTGATCATACGTCACCTTAGGAACAGGAGGAGGACCAAAAGACTCGATGCCAAGCAACTTAATTCTCTGTCCATCTTCTAAAATAATAATGTCAGACGTGTTCACTTTAACAACCAGGGCTTCTTTAAACTTAGACGTTGATAAATTAATCAACTCCTCGGCGTGCGAGGTCATCACAGGAAAAACCATCAAGCAGAAAATAACTAAAAGATATTGAATCAAGGTTAAACCTTATCTTGTTACGTGGATTTTAATGGTTCAATTTTAAGGATGTAATTACGGCCTGAGATTTTCAGAACATCAATCTTAAACTGATTGGCATACGTCTTTTGAAAATACTCATAGATCGATTTCTTAACAATCGCATACGTCTGTTTCTGACTCTTCAGAAAAGTCTCGACCTTTTCCTGAGTGTTCAAAATAGGGATGGGATGAGGACTAAAGTAATTCTGCCCATTGATATCAATGACAGCGACATCTTGATTCGTATAATAAGCCACCCCTCTGGCGTAAGGCTTAACCGTTAAAATCGTTGTCTTATGCATCGCCAGCGAGGGAACATAACACGACGCATCGTACATCGAAATGTGGGGTTCTAAATAGGGCATCACCATATAGGCCATTAACAAAATAGGCACTAAGGAGAATCCCAATAAAACAACCGCCTGACGAATTTTATCTTTGAAAAATAAAGTTAAACTAATTCCACTCAAAGCAATTAAACCTGCCGAAAGCCAATACGCAGGGACAATCGACGGAATATAGGCTTTATACGCCTTAAAGGCAGCCACAACGGCAATACCCAGAATGACTAAGAAACCAATCACCACATAACTTAGCTTCTTAATAATCCCCTGCTGGTACTGGGCAATCTTTTCATCAATATAATTCGCCGCCAATAAAGCCAGAGCCGGAAACATCGGCAAGATATAGCTAGCTAACTTAGAATGAGCAAACTGAAATACAAAAAAGACAACTACAATCCAACTTAATAGGAAGTATTCAAAAGGTTTGATGGAAAACTTAAGTCTTTTATACAAATCCACAAAAGCTGCTCCAAGGAACAAACTCCAGGGGAACAGTCCGGCTAGCATCGTCACCGGATAAAAGAACCAATGATCATTGCCTTTATGCTCTGCCGTGGTTAAACGTCTCCAATGATCGTTATAAAAGAATTCATGAATAAAGGCATCTCCATACTTACTGATTTCATACCAATACCATGGCACCGCCACCATAAGACTTAAAAGAAAGCCCACCCCTATTTCACGGGATTTAAGAAAGGCCAGATCCCGACGATAGAGTAAGAAAATGACGACGGTGGCCTCGGGAATCAGAAGCCCCAAAGGTCCCTTCGTCAAAACAGCCAATGCCGCAAATAAATAAAAAGCCAGAATCCCTTTGAGCTTAACCTTAGGATTACAGTAAACCAGATAGAATGACAGCAAGGAATACAAAATGAATACGGTAAAAATCATGTCCGTAAAAACAGTCTTGCCCATCGCGATATAAAACGCTGACGTTCCAAGAACAATGGCGCCTAGAAAGGCCCTTCGTTCATTAGCAAAGCCTAACAAACCTAAAATATAAACAGCCAGAACTCCGAAACTTGCAAACACAGCGGGAAAGAAACGAGCAGCAAAAGGGGTATCCCCAAAGACAGAAAAACCTGTCTTAAGAAACCAGTACGTCAAAATGGGTTTTTCGAACTGAGGTTGATGGAAAATGTAGGGCGTCAGTGACTCGTTACGGAGAGCCATTTCCTTAGCGGTTAACGAATAAAACACTTCATCAGGATCAGTCAGATGAAAAAGATTATTCCCTACAAAGTACAGGGAAATGCACAGCAATAAAAGAAGAAAGAAACGTTTAAGGATATAGGGATTCATAAGGCTGGTATTCTACAATAAACTTAAAGATTTTCCAGCTTCTCTTTAGACTCTTCGAGATATTCCCAACGTTCATAAGCTTCGAGAAGCTCATCGACGAGGGCCTCTGATCTTGCCGTTGCCTGCTGAATATCTTTAGGATCTTTCTGATAAAAAGACACGTCCGCCAAGAGTTCCGAAAGCTTTTCCTGCTCTTGTTCTAGTTTTGAAATCTTAGACGGGAGAGATTCTAATTCTTTTTGTTCTTTAAAAGACAACTTCCTGCGGACAACCACAGGCTTTTCGACCTGTTTAACAACAGCCTTGACGACCTTAGGGGAACCTTTAAGTTTACTCTGAGCTAACCAATCATCATATCCGCCTGGGTATTCACTAATCTCTCCCTTACCTTCTAAAACAATCGTCGACGTCACAACATTATTTAAGAACGCACGGTCATGGCTGACTAAAATCAGGGTTCCTGTATATTCCATCAAAAGTTCTTCTAAAAGTTCCTGGGTTTCAATATCCAGATCATTGGTCGGTTCATCCATGACAAGAAAATTAGAAGGTTTGGTAAAAAGTCTGGCCAAGAACAACCGATTACGTTCCCCACCAGAGAGCACCTTGACTGGTGTACGGGCACGGTCAGGGGTAAAAAGAAAGTCTTGCAAGTAACCAATCACATGACGAGGTCTGCCGTTAATCGTAATGGTATCTCCTCCTGGACAAACGTTCTCAATCACAGATCTTTCTTCTTCTAACTGCTCTCGCAATTGATCGTAGTAAGAAACCTCCAGATTGGTACCCAATCGAACCTTCCCCTTCTGAGGTTCCATCTGACCTAACAAAAGACGAAGCAAGGTTGTTTTACCGCAGCCGTTAGGTCCAATCACACCAATTTTATCTCCTCGCATAATCTGAGTCGAGAAATCACGGATGATGCAATTGTCCCCATAACTAAACCCTAAGTTGGATGCCTTGATAACCAGGTGACCTGACGTCGCGCTTTCCTGCACCTGCATACGAACCTGCCCAATCAATTGACGCTGCTCCTGCTTCTCCACCCTTAAGCGTTCTAAAGCTTTAACACGCCCCTCATTACGCACACGACGAGCCTTGACCCCTTTTCGAATCCAAACTTCTTCTTCCGCCAGCTTCTTATCAAACTCAATGCGTTGAGCGGCTTCAATATCCAAGGCCATGCGTTTACGCTCTAAGAAGGTTTCATAATCACAGGACCAGTTAAAAATCTTACCGCGATCCAATTCCAGAATTCTGGTCGCTAAATTCTTCATAAACATACGGTCATGGGTAACAAAGAACAAGGTTCCCTTATAAGACTTCATAAAACCTTCCAACCAGGTAATCGAATCAATATCCAAGTGGTTCGTAGGTTCATCCAAAAGCAGAATCTCCGGTTCTAATACCAGGGCCTTCGCTAAAAGCACCCGTCTTTTCTGACCGCCGGATAGGTTCTCGAAATCTTGATCCCCATCCAACTTCATATGCTCAAGAATGTCTTCCACCTGACGATTCAGATCCCATCCATCCGTATGATCCAATTCCGTCTGCAGTTTATCTAATTGTCGCATCAACTCAGGAGTATGTTCTGTTTGTAAACGGTGGGCCACATGATGATAGTCACTCAAAAGCTTGGCGCGTTTGCCTAAGCCGGATAAAACAATATCAAAAACATTCCCGGTGATCCCGGCAGGAACTTCCTGCGGTAAATGAGTCACCGTAATTCCCTTTTGATAGATGATCTCACCGCCGTCAATTCCCACCTGACCGGCCATCACCTTCATCAGGGTAGTCTTACCAACACCATTACGACCCAGCAAAGCCACACGCTCGCCCGACTCTAATTGAAAACTCATTTTGTCAAAAAGAAGAGGTCCGCCGAATGCAATGGTGATTTCTTGTAAACTTATCAGTGCCATAAGCCGACAAGTCTACTATACAAACCCTCATTTAGCTAGAAACAAAAAAACCTTTATAACTAATATCATAAAGGTTTTACTCACTGCAAAGAATTCCTTGCTGGTTAATCCTTATCCTTATCTAAATCTAAATGAAAATGATGCAGCAATCTATGTAGGATGGGTGTAAAGAAGATGACTATTGTCGAATAAAAAACAAAAGGACTTAATACAGAGAAAACAATTGTAAATAACTTGCCATTACTGGTGGTTAGAGGACTTTCCAGTCCCAATCCCATCATAATCATGACGGAATTCAAAAAACTATCTAACCAATCAATTCTTTCTAAAAAATGATACCCTACAGCTCCAAAAACAATGGATATTAATAAAAAGGCAAAAGATAAGAAAGCACAATACATCATTCGCTGTAAAAATAAATGATGAGGAAGAATGGGTTCTCTTGCGCGTTCGAACATCATTCTTCTAGCCATAGATGCCCCTAATCTTAAAAAGGTTTTACCCACTCATCTTGTAACCCATAGAAATGTTCAAGAACTTCAATACGGGTCAGATAATACAAAACAATGATCTCGGATAAAAAGAAAAATAAAAACGAAATCAGCTTTATAGGTGTGATGGAAAGAATATTCAGACACGAGCCTATGATATCCAAAGGACAAAAGATCAAAAATAAAGAAACCAGTAGCATCGTCGCCACACTAGACATGGAAATGGCCAAAGCAAAAAACAATATCTTCCAGCACCACGAATTCAAGAATAAAATCCCCACTCCTACCGCAGCAATCGCCAGCATCATAATAAAGAATGACACGATAGGCAGATAGACCAACACTCCTGAGTCAAAAACAGACAAGTTATTAAGAATGGAATTAATAGCCAGAGATAAACAAAAAGCAGCTAATAAGAAACAATAACAGGCGATGAGAATAACACTCGTAGGTTTTTCTTGAAAATCATTCATTTAAAAACCTTGAACAAAATTGGTGGCGGGGAGTGGATTTAAACCACCGACCTGTCGGGTATGAACCGAATGCTCTATCAACTGAGCTACCCCGCCATAAATCAAACAAAGGAGCGATAATACTACGTTAAGAAATTGAAAATTTCAAGAGGAAATTAAAAAAGAGCCCTGTTTTAAATAATCACTATTTAAGAACAGGGCTCTTTTAAAAAATCGTTGATGTTACTTCACGATCTTAACAGATTTTGCTTCATTGACACCTTCAGCCGTTGTCATATAAATAATAACAACAGAACTGTTAGCAGCAATTTTATCTAAAGTAATACCTTTAGCATCTGCATCATAGAGAGTCGATGTGCTTTTAACAAGAATACTAACAGTCTTACCGTCTTTATCAGCTACAACGATTTCACTCTTAGTCCCCTTAACCACATCTGCCATTGAAACAGATTTAACCATGCCTGCAATCGTCCGACTTGCAACCTGATCAGCAAAAGACAAAGATGTCATTGCTGCCAATACGAGCATAGATAAGAATACATTCTTCATCAAAAACAACCTTTCTTAAACCTTATTACTTTGCAGGTTCAGCAACTGCTGCTTTTGCGTCCTTCTTTGCTTCCTTTGCTTCTTTTGCTTCTTTTCTTGCTTTATGAGCAGCCTTCTTTGCTTCTTTTCTTTCTTTTTTTGCTTCTCTTCTTTCTTTCCTTGCTTCTCTTCTTTCCTTCTTTGCCTCAACCTTTTCCTTCTTTACACCCTCTTTAGCAACATCTGCCACTTTAGGAGCATCAGGCATAGTTGTGTTGGTTTGAGCAAAAGAAACCCCACCAGCTAAAACTAAAAATAATGCAGCAACGACGACAATAGATAATTTTTTCATAGTATCCTCCTTTCTTGATTTGCATGATACCTAACTCCTCATTAAAGGAAGATTAGAAGAACATTATAATTTTCTAATCTGGAATCATTTATTTTAAAACAGGAAGAGTAACGCAGAATACTGAACCTTGAGGAATATTGGAGCGAACCTTAATATCTCCACCATGAGCTCTAGCAATGGACTGAGCAATGCTTAAGCCCAATCCAAACCCTGCGCTGGCGCGAGATTTATCAATGCGATAGAAACGATTAAAGATATGAGTAGCCTCTTTTGGAGAAATACCGACCCCTGAATCGGCCACTTCAACCTGCAAATCATTTCTTTCAACACGAACATCAACAGAAACCTGACCCTGATGAGGCGTATATTTGATAGCGTTATCAAGTAAGTTTAGAAAAAGACGCTTCAGCTGCGCTTTATCCCCGAGCATAGAATATCCCTGAGCATCTTTAAAAGTGACAGCGATGGATTTTTGTTCCGCCAAAACCCTCACATCCTCGATGATATCCCTGATCAAATCCCCCAGATTAACAGGCAACTTTTCGATCACCACCGTCTTAGTATCAAAACGCGCCAAAATTAATAAACTTTCAACAATGCGGTTGATTCTATTGACCTCCTGCAAACTGCTTTGCAGCGTATCTTCATACTCCTTAGCAGAACGAATTCTTTTTAAAGTTACTTCCAGTTCTCCCTTGAGTATCGACAAAGGAGTTTTAAGCTCATGAGAAATATCCTCCATAAATTGACGTTGGGATGTAAAGGCTTCATCTAAACGCCCTATCATTTCATTAAACGTAAGAGCTAATGAATTGATCTCATCTTTCGTATGAGGAATATTAATACGCAACTTTAAATTCTCCGCCGTAATTTGATGAATCGTATCGATCATGTCATGAACAGGCTTTAACGCCAGCTTAGCCAGAAAAGCTCCGGATAATCCTGTCACAAGGACTGTTGAAGGTAGCAAGATCAATAACAGCAATCTTAGGTTATTTAAATCAGAATGCATCGCCCCCAGAGGTGTGCCTATCTGGACGATATAAGCAACCTTGTTATTTTCTATCACAGGAGTTGTAAATACGCGCAGGGATATGGGCTTCGACGAGTTCACATCAATATGGATATCCTCAAAATGTTCTTTACCATTTTCAAGACTGTGAAAGATATTGGAAGTCAACCCTTTGAGGGACACATTCTTAGATGAGGCAATCAAGTTTCCTTTGCCATCAAGAATACGTACGATAAAATTCACCAAACCAGGATCTGTATTCTTATCATCCACCCAACGTTGAGCGATCTTAACGAAATTAATATTATCCTGCTTAACAAAACGTTCCCGCTTCGCTGACTGATTAGCCTCTAACCTCTCCGTTTCCCAATAGGTATCAATCGAATATTCAATTCCTTTAGCACGAGAACGCAATAAATCATTAATCCCTTCGGAAGCTTTATGACTAAAATTCTGATAAAGAACCAGACTGAAAACCAGAAGCGCTATCGTTAATATCAGCATGTACCACAAAATGATCTTGAAACGGACAGATTGGATGAACATATTATTTTCTTAAAATATATCCCTTTCCTCTGACGGTCTGAATCATTTTGTAATCACTGTGCATATCCACTTTGTTTCTTAAATAATTAATATAAACATCGATAACATTAGTAAAGGTATCAAAATTAATGTCCCAGACATGTTCTGAAATCATCGTACGCGTCACAATCGTATCCACATGTCGCATTAAATACTCTAATAGGGCATATTCTTTAACCGTCAGATTTAATTCTTTTCCTGCACGAGTCACTTTATGAGTTAATAAATCTAGAACAAGATCTCTGACTTTCAGTTGGGAAGAGCCCTTAGATTCCTTCTTACGAAGAAGAACCCTGACTCTGGCTAAGAATTCTTCAAATGCAAAGGGCTTTTGAAGATAATCATCAGCGCCAGCATCTAAACCTGTCACCTTATCCTTAACCGTGTCTTTCGCCGACAAAATCAGAATAGGAGTATTGTTACCCTCGAGGCGAATCTTACGACAAAGACTTAACCCATCCATCTTGGGCAGCATAATATCTAAAACAATCAGATCATACTCATTGGTTGAAACCAGAAAATGCCCCTCTTCACCGTCGATTGCCACATCAACGCTGTAATCTTCTTCTTTCAGGCCTCGTTTAATAAATTTAGCAATCTTTTCTTCATCTTCCACAACAAGAATACGCATAGCAGAACCTCTTAGATCAAAACTGAAATCTATTCTTTATCATTTGTATTAAAAACATATGGGGTGTCTTATTTTATGAAAAGAAAATAAAGAAAAGCAAAACGGCAATAATAACGAAGGAAACAATGTAGAAATCATTAAAATAGAAGAAATCCTTAAGTCTTTCAGCATAGGTATAATCATGCTTAACATTCTCGCTAACAACCTCACCACTGCTGCGCATCTGCATGACTTCATTACGTTTCAGACGAAGAAACTGATCCGCAATTTTATAGGCCTGAAGCTTACCTGCTTCAATCAGATCTGTAATCTTTTTCTCAGAGACACCTAATACCTGAGCGGCCTCCCGAACTGTAATATACTGCCCACTACTCATAACTTCACCTTACCTGCCGCAGCCCATTGATCAATCTTACTGCGTTCGAATTTCCATCCATTGTCATCTTTGATAGCAGGGATTTTACCCGTTTCAGCTAATTCTATAATGGCAGGGTTCTCAATCTCCAGATACTGGGCTAAATCATCCACGGATAAGAAATCATCCATCATTTGACATCGACCCTGGAAAATAGCCCCCTCAACAATATTAAGTTTGGGAGTTGTCACATCTCCAATCAAAATAGCTGTCGGCATAAGAACAAGCATTCTTTTAGCAGTCACATTTCCTTTAACCTTACCGGCAAGAATAATATTATCACCCTGAATATTCGCCTCAATTTGAGACGTTGGACCTACGGTTAATATCCCCTTGGTATCTAATTTACCCGTAAACTTTCCTGTAATCAAAAGATTGACAGGATCCCCGAAAGTCAACGCTCCATCCATTTGGGCATTGATCTCTATGACCTTTTCTTCCGGTTGAGGTTCTTTCTTAGGTTCTCGACGAGTAAACGACATTTAAAATCTCCTTAAAGTTGAATACAATCACAGCAAAACTCAAATACAGGTACCATATATATCAAATTACCCTTGCTTCGTCAATCGATACCCCAAACCTGCCTGCCGGTAGGCAAGCCTGCTTGCCGATAGGCAAGGCCGGCAATCATAGCGGCATTATCAAGACAAAAAGTTAATGGAGGAAAACAAACCCTAATCCCATTGTTCTCTCCAGCCTTGACCAAATGTTCTCTTAAATAGGAATTTGCCGCAACTCCTCCCCCAACCAGCAAGGTCTTAGCCTTCTTTCGCTGACAAGCTTTAATCGCCTTACCGGTTAACACGCTAACAACGCTGTCCTGAAAGGAATACGCCACTTGTTCCACGGCATAATCAGAATTCTTTTTCGTATAATACAAAACAGCTGTCTTTAATCCGCTAAAACTAAAATCATAACTGCCCTCTAAATCAGCCTTAGGAAAACGAATCTGCTTATTCACGCCTGTCTTGGCTAAACGATCAATAATAGGCCCTCCAGGATACCCCAAATTTAAAAGACGAGCCACCTTGTCAAAAGCTTCCCCGGCGGCATCATCACGGGTTGCTCCTAAGAGCTTCACCTTAGTAAAATCTTTGATATCAAATAAGCTGGTGTGCCCTCCCGACACAACCAACCCCACAGCTGGCAATTCTGGTAAAGGATCAGCATCCTGAGGCCTTCTTAAGAAATTGGCATACCAATGAGCCTGAATATGATCAATCTCAATTAATGGCTTTTTTGCTCCGTAAGCAAGCGCTCTAGCAAAAGAAATTCCCACCAGCAGGGATCCCATCAAACCAGGCCTTGTTGTCACAGCGATCGCATCAATATCCGCCAGGGTAACCTTCGCCTGTGTTAAAGACTCAAAAACAACACCATGAATGGATTCAATCTGACGACGGGAGGCAATCTCAGGGATGATTCCCCCAAAAATCGCATGATCTTTAAGAGAAGACGCAACCACATTTGAACAGACGTGCACGCCATCTGTAACAACGGCAGCGGCTGTTTCATCACAAGATGTTTCAATCCCTAGAATATTCATTAATTATTATTCGTATTACGCAGGAGGTCTTTGATGTGAACAATTTCAAAGCCTTGTTTTTCAAGAATAGGAATATCATCTTTAAGAACCTGCAAGGTTAACGTGCGATCATGTCCTATAGCTATCGCATAGCCTTGACGAGTTGCTTTCTCAACAACATCAATCATCTGCTTCTCAATGGCGTCTCTCGTATTGACATTATCTAAAAAAACATCTCTTTTAGCAAAGGGCAGATTCATTTCATCTGCCAAGGCCGCACAAACCGAATGATGAGGAGCTGTCATACTATCGACAAAAAACAAACCCTTCTTTTTAATTTTCTTAAGAACCAACTTCATCAAATTTCTATCTTCCGTTGCCTTAGAACCCATGTGATTATTCACACCTATAATTAAAGGCATTTTCTTAAAAGTATCTTCAAGAATACTCTCCACCTTGGCAGGAGACATTGTTGTTTTAAGCAAATAATAATCCGGATATTTATCCGCCGTATGGTAAGGTTCCATAGGTAAATGAAGCATGGTGTCCTTATCATAAACACTGGCACACTTCATAATATCACTGCTATGACGTAAACTCGGCAATATAGAAATAGCTAGCGGCGCTTTAATTTCCTTTAGAAAATGACAATTCGTCGTCCGATATCCCCAATCATCAAGAATAAAAGCAATTTTTCCCTTTGATCCAGGAGGCAACCTTCTAATAAAACCTCTTTTGGGTTTCACCGAAACAACAGGAATTTTGATCTTAGAAATAGATCCAGTCTTCTCAACAGGCTCAATATTTTCTGAAAGTTCAACCTTTTCAACAGGAGTACCCTTATGCCTGGTGACAGATCCCTTGTCTTTATTTAGAAAAAGAAAGATTCCTGCGCATAAGGCAAAAATAAACAAAACAACAAAGGTTGTTACAAGAGATTTCTTATCTATCAAAGAGGATTTACCTTTTTTAGCCATAATTAATTAGATTTAAAAGCGCTATAAATCTTCATCCCCTTAATAATGTTAACAGCCGTCTGTAATTGATTATCCGCATCATCCTTCTTTTTGAGTTCTGCTTCCTTTTTCTTTTCTTCAGTCAAAACTACAGGACTAGGTTTATCATTATTAGCCACATCTTCAAATACTTCTTCTATATCCTTTTTACCATTATCCTTATCAGCAGAAACTTCTTTAGATTCTTTCTTGTCGACTTGCTTGACCACAACATCGGGAGTAATACCCACGCCATGGATACAAATTCCTGAAGGTGTAAAATACTTTGCCGTTGTCAGACGTAATCCCGACCCATCAGGAAGAGGGATAACCGATTGAACGGATCCTTTACCAAAAGACTTTGTTCCGACGATAATAGCCCTCTTATTGTCCTTCATGGCTCCCGCAAAAATCTCACTCGCCGAAGCGCTTCCCTCATTAACCAAAACAACCATTGGCCATTTCAGAAAATCCCCGTTGGAGTTGGTGGACTTGGCTATGGTATCGCTGGTGACATGACGTCCTTTCGTTGAAACGATCGTTTGACCGGCCGGTAAGAAATCTTGACAAATACTAATAGCCACCGTCAAAAGACCACCCGGATTATTACGTAAATCCACAATGAGGCTGTCCGCCCCTTGCTCTTTGAGCTTCTTAAGCGCCTCATGAAACTCTTTAAAAGAATTCTCTCGGAACTCTGTCAGACGCACATACCCGATATGCTTATCAATTACATGAGGATCCTTAATATCCTGAACGTGAATCAATTCACGCTTGATAGTAAATTCTTTAATAAGAACATCACTCTCTCTTAAAATAGTAATATGGATGGTTGTTCCAGGATCTCCTCGTAAAAGTTTAACAGCATCATCTAAAGTCATATCGCGCGTGACTTTCTTTTCAATCTTCACAATACGATCCCCTGCCTTAATGCCAGCCTTCCAAGCTGGGGTATCTTCGACGGGAGTGATAATGGTTAACAACCCATCCTTCATCGTAATCTCTACACCCAAACCACCAAACTTACCCGCCGTCTCCGTCTTTAAATCATTATAATCATCCGGATCCAGAAACTGACTGTGCGGATCTAACGAGGACAATAATCCTTTAAGAGAACCATAAATCAAATCCTTGGGCGTTTTCTCATCCACGTATTCCGATTGAATGGTTGTTAGGGCATAACTAAAAAGCTCCACCTTGCCATACAAGTCGTGATCAGAATCCTTGGAGGAATCTTTAGCCGTCGCTACAGATTTATTCGATTCAATCTTTTTAGTTTCATCGGCGCGGACTTTTTGAGTCAGAACAACAATACCGCAGGAGAAACACAGTAGTAAAACCAGGGAAGGAAGAAACAACTTCTTTTTAAGCATTTAAAATCCTTTGGGTAATCAGCTCATTAAGTTTCTTAGGATTGGCTTTACCGCCACTTTGCTTCATGGCCTGACCGACGAGAAATCCCGCCGCTGCCGGTTTACCCTGTTTGATTTGTTCCACCACCGTAGGATTTTGCTTAATAATTTCATCGACAATAGCCAATAATGCGGAATCATCGGAAACCTGCGCCAACCCTTTTTCTTTGATGATCTCTCCTGCCGTCTTGCCAGAATCCAGCATCGCCGTTAAAACTTCCTTGCCCGCTAAATTACTGACAACCCCTTCTTCAACCGCTTTGACTAACTCTACGAGATGAGACGGTGTAAGTTTTAATTCCGTCAGAGATAATTTTCTCTCCTTCATTTCAAATAATACCGCTCCATTAAACCAATTCGCTATTTTCTTAGGCTGAGAATAATGTTCCACGCAACTTTCAAAGAATTTGGTTAAGGATTGATCCATCACTAAAACACCGGCATCATATTCACTTAACGCATATTGCTTAATGAAACGTTCCAGTTTAGCGGCGGGAAGCTCAGGAAGTTCCGCCCTGACCTGATCAATGACTTTATAATCCACATGAAAAGGTACTAAATCCGGATCCGGGAAATAACGATAGTCATGCGCATGTTCCTTGGAACGCATCACAATAGTCATCGCCTTTTCATCATTCCAAAGTAAGGTTTCCTGAACAATCTTACCGCCGGACTGAATCACCTGCGTATGACGAGCGACTTCATATTCCAAAGCCACCTTCACCGCGCGAAATGAATTCATATTCTTAAGCTCTGTCTTTGTCCCAAACTTTTCCTGTCCCCAGGGACGAATCGAAACGTTAGCATCGCAACGCAGACTTCCCTTTTCCATATCGCAATCGGAAACTCCTAGATATTCCAAGGTCAGTTTCAATGTATTTAAATAATCATAAGCTTCCAAAGGACTGCGCATATCCGCTTCGGTGACAATCTCAATCAAAGGTGTTCCTGTACGATTAAAATCAACCAGGGAACAATTCGACAGATTATCATGAACCAACTTCCCTGCATCTTCTTCCAAATGCGCACGTGTAATACCAATCCGCTTAGGTCCCTTGTCTGTTTTAATCATGACAAAACCATTCTTAGCGACGGGAAAATCAAATTGGGAAATCTGATACCCTTTGGGAGAATCAGGATAGTAATAATTCTTACGATCAAACTTGATAAAGGAATTAATCTCGCAGTTCAGCGCTAAGCCAACCTTGATGCCGGATAACAAGGCCTGATGATTTAACACAGGCAAGGCTCCAGGTAACCCCAAACAGACAGGACAGACGTTGGTATTGGGAGCGGAACCAAAGACATTGGCGCATCCGCAAAATATCTTCGTATTCGTCGATAACTGTAAGTGAACTTCTAAACCGATGACTGTTTCAAAAGGAGCTTGACTCATAGATTTGGTTTCTTCGTATGCCACGGAGTATTTTGTTCATAGGTGTAACAAACCCGCAGCAGCATTTCTTCATCGAACGCCTTACCCATCAATTGTAACCCGATAGGTAATCCTGCTTTAGAAAATCCGCATGGAATTGAAATCGATGGAATCCCCGCCAAATTAGCTGGAATGGTGTAAATATCAGAAAGATACATCGCTAAAGGATCTGAAACTTTCTCACCCACCTTAAAAGCTGTTGTCGGCGCTGTCGGCGTTAAGATAACATCACATTCTTTAAACGCTTCATCCAAATCCTGCTTGATCAGCGTACGCACCTTCTGTCCACTAAGATAATAGGCATCATAATACCCTGAGGATAAAACATAGGTTCCCAGCATAATACGGCGCTTGGCTTCATCCCCAAATCCATTCGCTCGGGTTTCTTCATAAAGATCAATGAGCGTATTCTTACGAAGCTTGGATGGAGATTCACGCAAACCAAAACGAATACCGTCGAAACGCGCCAGGTTGGAACTTGCTTCGGCGGTCGCAATAATATAATACGTTGCCACCGCATACGGTGTGTGCGGCAGGGACACTTCTTTAATAATGGCTCCTAATTTCTTAAGTTCATCAATGGCCGCCTGAACGGATGCTCTAACTTCAGGATCCAATCCTTCCACAAAAGCTTCCTTAGGAACACCTATCTTTAAACCATGGACATCATTCACCAAGGCCTTCGTATAATCCGGAACAGGTTCGTTGACGGAGGTTGAATCCCTGTCATCGTAACCGGCAATCACATTCATCAACAAAGCGCAATCTGTTACGTCCTTCGTTAAGGGGCCGATCTGATCCAAACTAGACGCAAAAGCAATCAAACCATAACGAGACACACGGCCATAGGTGGGTTTCAATCCTACAATCCCGCAAAACGATGCTGGCTGACGAATAGAACCTCCTGTATCTGAACCTAAGGACCAGATGGCTTCATCGGCAGCGACAGAAGCCGCTGAACCACCGCTGGAACCACCAGGAACACAGGACAAATTCCAGGGATTAAAGGTTGGCCCATAACAAGAACTTTCCGTCGATGAACCAAAGGCAAACTCATCCATATTGGCAGAACCAAGAATGATTCCACCGCTTTGCTTAATCTTAGCAACCACGGTAGCATCATAAGGAGCTTTGAAACCTTTTAAAATCTTAGAAGAACACGTCACTTCCTCGCCCTTGCGACACATATTATCCTTCATCGCAATGGGAATAGCCAAGGAGCCTTCCATGGCCTTAGGATGAGTATTGACATGGGCATAGGCATGAATCTTAGGTTCAACAGATTCAATGCGCATAACAACATCCTTAAGAACTTCCTCGGGGGATGTCTTTTTTTCTTTGTAGAGTTCTAAAATCTGATGGGCGCTTAAGCTGTGCAGTTTCATTCAATAACCAACGGGACTTTAAAACAGCCATCCTTGGCTTCCGGCGCAATGGATAAAGCTTCCGCATTGGAAAAGGAAGGCTTCACAACATCAAGACGAAGGGCGTTCGATAAAGGAACAGCATGGCTGGTCGGTTTAACATCTTTTAAATTTAATTGCTGCAGTTGTTCCACATAACCGACAATATCAGAAAGGTTCTTGGCTACCCCCTCCAACTTGTCTTCAGGAACATGGATACGAGATAAGGCTGCGATATATTCGACATCTTTTTTGGAAATTGACATAGGCAAAATAGTACCATCAAAGACTCTTACTGACAAGAATTTAAAGGGGTATTATAGTGACTTATATGAAGACACTTCTCTTATTACGCCATGCCAAATCCAGCTGGGACTCACCGGAACTTTTCGACTTTGACCGTCCCTTAAATAAACGCGGACTTAAACAAGCTCCCCTTATGGGACAGTTTATGGCTAAGGAAAACCTGCTTCCTAACTTGATCATCACTTCAACAGCAAAACGGGCCACAGAAACTACAGAGCTGCTTGTTAAACATAGTCACTACAAAGGTAATCTGCAGACAGAGGAAAAAATCTACCAAGCCTCCGTTGAAACTCTTTTAAAAATTATCAAGAATGCGCCGGACAAGACCAACACTCTTCTCATCATCGGGCATAATCCTGGGCTAGAACTCCTCGCGCAAGCCCTCATCCATCAAAGCCTGATGCTGAAAACCTGTACTCTTGTTAAAATTAATCTAAGTGTTAAAAAATGGAAGGATATTGAGCCCAAGGAAAAGGCAACTCTGGAATATATCTGGAAAGCTGACGAACTTTAAGACTACTTACTTTTCTTATCTGTACGACTTAATGCCTTAACCATACGCTCAACCGCCTGCTTCTCTGTTGTTCCTTCGGTCAGGTGTTCTTCACAAATAGCGGCATATCCACTACGGTTTTTGATTTTGAAGACGGTAACGATTCTTTTGCCGAGTTGCATAGATCACCTCTTTCGCTTGTGTTAAGCCAGTAGACGTTCTTTTAAATCATCGGGAATAGGCGTGGGTTTGAAATCTAAATTTAAACAGACCAAGGATACTTCTGCCTCAAGAATGAGACGTCCGTCTTTTTTATCGTGGATGGTTTGATCAAATACAAGCTGAACTGCGGTCGCTTTCTTCAGTTTGGCTAAACAGACAAGAATATCTCCATAACGGGCAGGACTTTTATAGAGGACATGACATTCACGCACCGCATACGCTAAACCTCGGTCTTTAAAGGTCAGCACACTCATCCCTTTGTCCTCGAGAAACTCCGTTCGAGCTTCCTCTAAGTAACAAAGGTACTGACCGTAATAAACAATGCCACCTGCATCTGTATCATGATAATAAATTTTCTTATCCATAAATTCCTTATCTCCTTAATGGAGAAATTATACCATCAGCAAATTTGAAATGGCGATGTAATTTAATAAAGTTAACTCTTCAGGACGAGATTGAGGATCAATATTGAGCTTCTTGAAAATCTCCAAAAGCTGCTCCTGCTCCGTCACCCCTTTAAGAGAATTGGCGATTGTCTTTCGACGCTGCATAAAAGATTTTTGAATAAGCGCAAACAACTTTTCTTCATCCTTAGCCTGCACCTCAGGCCTATCCTTTAGCGTTAAAGACATAAAACACGAATGAACCTTAGGTTGTGGATGAAAGGATCCCGGACTGATTTTGAATAACAGCTTCACATCAGCATAGTACTGAACAAAACAAGATAAGGAACCATACTCCCGAGTCCCTGCCTTCGCCGCCAAACGCTCACCAAATTCCAACTGCACCGTTAGGTAGGCACGCTTAATCTTATCCTTATGCTGCAAAATCTTCTCAATGATCGGCGTTGAAATGTAATAAGGAATATTTCCGACAACAACTAACCCTTCAGGCAACACACTCATATCCCATTTTAGAAAATCACCCTCTATAATTTCCAGATGAGACTCATAATAATTCTTCTTTAACTCAGAGGCTAAGAGACGGTCCTTCTCAATAACAATCAACTTCAAAACCCTAGGCAAGATTAACGAGGTGATCGCGCCCTGGCCCGGGCCGATTTCAACAACAGTATCCTCCGGCTTCAAAAGACAGGAATCCACAATCCGTCCCTGAACCCTGGCATCGACGAGAAAATTCTGCCCTAAACTTTTGTTGGGACGATGGTTAGATTTCATGCTAATTGGAATGCCAGTTGGATAGCGGCTATCATGGAGGAAGGATCCGCTTTATTCTGCCCTGCAATATCCAACGCTGTTCCATGAACAGGCGAGGTACGCACAAAAGGCAGCCCGGCAGTAAAATTGACTAAATTCTTAAAATACATCCCCTTCAGCGGAGTCAAACCCTGGTCATGATACATAGCTACGATCCCGTCACAGCCTTTATCATGACAAAAGAAGGTGTCTGCTGGATAGGGCCCCTTGGCTAAGATGCCTTTTTTCTGAGCCGCTTGAATGGCCGGGATAATCTGTTTCATCTCTTCACTTCCAAGCAACCCCTGTTCACCCGCATGAGGATTCAAACTCCAGACAGCAATACGGGGACGTCGGATACCAAATTGTTCTTTTAAGGTACTGTTCATCAGTTCAATGCTGGAAAAAACAGCCTGTTTGGTAATCATCTTAGGAACATCTTTTAAAGGCATATGACGTGTTACCAAGGATAATCGAATATCCGACGAGACAAACATCATATCAAAGGTCTTCACCTGAAAACTCTCCGCCAAATACTCCGTATGTCCTGTAAAATTCTTCCTATATCGACTCACAGCTTCTTTCGATAATGGGGCCGTCACCAAGGCATCCGCCACTCCCCCCTTGATCAGTTCAATCCCCTTATCTAAAAACTTCACAGAACCTTCACCCGCATCCTGATAAGGAATATCAATGACAGGACATTTGGACTTGCCTAACAACTTACGATCACCAATGAGGATAAAGTTTCCTAAGGCGAGAATCTCTTTTTTTTGAAGGGATTTCAGAATCACTTCAGGGCCAATCCCACGAGGATCCCCCATGGTAATAGCCACACACGTCTTAATTGCGGATTTCGACATAAGCTTTGCTTCGTAATTTCTCTAACCAGGCTTTAAATTTATCCTGAAACTGCTGGTCAAAAAGTTTAGCATAGATAGCATCTTTCACTTCAGATAAGGACTGCTTACTTCCTAGCGTTATATTTTTTACTTTGAAAATATAAACACCATTATCCACTTCGACAGGCTGCGACAAATCACCCGTCTTAAGCGCAAACACTTCTCTTTCAACGGCTGGCACCATTTGTCCTTGTTCTACAATTCCTACAGAAGGCGTTTGAGAATACTCCTTACTGACCTGGTCAAACGATGCTCCTAAAACTATTTTTGCTCTGGCTTCTTTAATTTTCATTAAAGCCGCATCCTTCCCCTTATCAGAAGAAATAAAGATGGAATCTAAATTGTATTTAGTCTTTGTTTCAAATTCATCCTTGTGGTCGCTAAAATAACGAGTCACATCCTCGGGATTAACAAAAACCTTGTCCTTGACCTCCAGCTCAACAATATATTTAGCCTTAAATTGATTGATCATCTTCGTTCTAATATCTGTAACTGTAATTCCTTGGGATCCAATCTCTTTTAGAAAATCCTCCTCGGATGGATAACGATCCGTAATTTCTTTAAGACGTTTATTAACCACTTCTGGACGGATTTCAATGCCCTTCGTATCCGCCGCGGCCTGGATCAATTTATCTTCAACAAGCTGATTAACCCCTTTATCCTGATACATCGTCATAATTTGCTGAATCTCTTCTGGAGATCTGTGTTCCACCTTCAATTGACGATAAACGCCCGCTACATAATCTTTCAGATCTTTCAGAGTAATCACATCACTGTTAACAATCGCCACGATGGCATCATTCAAAGGACGAGCCATAGCGACGGAAGGAACAGACAATATTAACATCACAAAACTAAAGAGCTTTAATCTTTTCATGAGGACTCATCTCCAGTTCTTTTTTAAGAAGCTCAATGGACTCCTTGAGCATACGACAATACAAATCAAAACCAATCGAAGTAATAAAACCATGCTGCTGGGCGCCCAACAAATTCCCTGCCCCTCGAATCTGTAAATCTTCAAAGGCAATATGAAAACCTGCCCCTAAATCACTATGTTTTTCAATCGCTTTCAGACGCTGTTTAGATATTTCCGACATGGCATACTTTTGAGGAACAATGAGGTAAGCCCACGCCTGCACATCCAACCGTCCAACCCGACCTCTAAGCTGATGCAACTCTGAGAGGCCAAACTTATCCGCTCTATTGACAATCAACGTATTGGCGGATGGAACATCAATTCCCGACTCAATGATCGTCGTACAAACAAGAACATCGATCTGTTGTTTGAGAAATTTTAACATAATTTCTTCCAAAAGACGACCACTCATTTGTCCATGCGCGACCTCAATCCGGGCTTCCGGGACTAACAATTTTACCGTTTCTGCAATGGCTTCAATGTTATCCACCCGGTTATGTAAGAAGAAAACCTGCCCCTTACGAGCCAACTCCCGCTTAATCGCCTCCTGAATAAGATCCTTATCAAACGAAACAATTTCCGTCTTAATGGCCATTCGATTGGTGGGAGGCGTTGAGATGACCGACATATCCCTCGCTCCTGCCAGTGCCATATACAAGGTTCTAGGAATAGGAGTTGCCGAGAGCGTCATCACATCAGCTAAGAGTCTAAACTGCTTCAGCTTTTCTTTCGACTTAACACCAAAGCGTTGCTCCTCATCGATGACAACCAGCCCTAAATCTTTAAAACCGATATCCTTGGATAATAACCGATGAGTCCCAATAATAATATCAACCTTACCTTCTTTAAGATCAGCGATAATCTCTTTCTGCTCGGATTTGGTACGAAAACGAGACAACATGTCGACCCTGACAGCGAACCCCTCTAAACGTTTATGGAAATTATAATAATGCTGCTCCGCTAAGATCGTCGTAGGAACTAGTATCGCGGCCTGCTTACCATCCATCACCGCCTTAAAAGCGGCTCTCAGAGCCACCTCTGTCTTACCATAACCTACATCCGCACAGATAAGTCGATCCATAGGCTTGGTGGACTCCATATCCGCTTTGACCTCTAAGACCGCCTTCATCTGGTCGGGCGTTTCTTTAAAAGGAAACTTTGCTTCAAATTCCTTCTGCCATTCAGTATCCTTAGAAAAAGCAAAACCGGCTAACTGGGCTCGCAGCGCCTGAATACGCAACAACTCAGCAGCCATGAGCCTTAGTTTCTTTTCAATAGCTTTTCGAGTGGCGACCCACTCCTTATTCCCTAACTTATGAAGCTGAAAAGATTTCTTGGTAAATGTAATATATTTCTGAACCAGATGGACATCATGCTTAGGAACAAAGAGCTTATCTCCATCCTTATACTCAATGACCAGGTGTTCACGTTTTTCATTATTCAGATTAAATTCACGTATCCCTAAGAAACGGCCGATCCCGTGATTATTATGAACAACCAAATCACCTTCTGAAATATCAACGAAATTATCTAAAGGAGTTTCCGACGAAAAAATGGCTTTGGAGGATGTTTTAAAGGGGAGGACAATAACAATCTGATGCTTTTCAATAATCTCACCGGTAATCATATCAAAACCGGAAATGGATAAAACCACATCATCTTCAGTATCAATACGCAGAGGCATTTCAAAGTTGGCCGGATAAATATCCAGCACGCCTCCGCGAATCGCGAATTCACCCTCTTTAAAAACTTTAGTCGCCCTGGTATAACCGAAGGCGACTAGAGTCTTTACAATGTCATCAAAATTGATTTTCTGATGAATTATGAATTCAAGAGATTTAAACATAGCTGTACGGGACCCGCCATGGCAGGCCCCCTACACAATCTACCACTTTTTCTTCCCATGCCAGGCAAGGAACAATGGGGAAACGATATACACCGTAGAATACGTACCAAAAATAAAACCAATCATCAGGACAAGCGCAAACGTATTAAGAACCTCTCCACCAACAAAGTACAATGCTAGTACAGAAAGCATCGTCACAAACGTCGTCAGGATTGTTCGTCCCAAGGTTTGATTAATACTATCGTTAATAATCTCCGCTAAGGTCTTGTTACGGGCCTTAGGAACATTCTCACGAACTCGATCATAGATGATAATGCTGTCATTAATAGAGTACCCTGCCACCGTCATCAGAGCCGTCACCACCAAAAGATCCACCTGACGCCCCATAATCACAACCAATCCTAGGGTAATTAAAACGTCATGGAAGATCGCAATAACAGAAGCGGCTGCAAAGTCCCAATGCTTAAATCTGAAGCTGATATAAATCAACATCCCTAAGAGGGCAAATCCAATCGCACACATCGCCTTGAAACGCAGTGACTGGCCGACAACAGGACCCACCTTCTCAATACGAAGAACATCAAACTTGTTATTCGCTAACTTACTCTTAAAGATAGCCACCACCTTGTCGTGAGTATCTTCAGGGGTACGCACAATGATATTGGTTGGTGCATTAGCAAACGTTTGAATAACCGCATGATCAAACTTCTCTTCTTTAAAGATCGCTCTAATATCATCCGCCGACACAGGATTGGCAAATTTAAATTCCTGAATTTGTCCGCCAACAAAATCAATCCCATAAGCAGCATCTTTCTTAGCGCCCAGGGTCATGACACCCCAAAGAAGCATGACAGCCGAGATGGCAAAACAAATGTATTTCTTATTTAGAAAATTGAAATTAGGCTTTGAGAACACATGCATCATCGGAAGTGACTTAATGATTTGTTTCTCAACTAAAAAAATATAAAGTGTTCTGGTAATAAAAATAGAGGTAAACAAACTCGCCAAAAGACCGACCGAAAGAGTAACCGCAAAACCTTTAATGGGACCAGAACCAAATTGAAACAACATGGCGCCTGCAATTAAGGAGGTGACGTGAGAGTCAAGAATAGCAGACCATGCATGACCATACCCTGCATTGATCGCCGCGCTTAAAGGACGACCATTATCAACTTCTTCACGAATACGTTCATTGATCAGAACGTTCGCATCCACCGCCATACCCAAGGTTAAAATAATACCCGCGATACCTGGCAAGGTTAAGGTGACCTGGGAATCAGGCATTAAAATATTAATCAGTCCCATACCGCCTAAGAGCATCAAAAGGTTGATAAACAAAGCAAAGGAAGCAATCAAACCGCCGATCAAATAATAAACAGTCATGAAAATAATAATCAAAATACCACCTAAGACTGTTGCCTTGATACCCGCCTCAATAGAATCCTTACCTAATAGAGGGCCGATGGTACGTTCTTCTTCGATCTTCATAGGAACAGGTAAGGAACCTGTTCTAAGAGCCAAGGCTAAAAGACTAGCTTCTTCAAACTTAAACTTCCCTGTAATCTCTGCCGTCCCTGTTAAAATAGGTTCACGAACATTAGGGGCAGACAAAACTTCATCATCCAATAAAATCGCTAAACGTTCATTCACATGAGCGGTCGTAACATCTCCAAAATCTTTAGTTCCCTTATCATTAAAGGTTAAAGAGATTTTAGGCTGCATTCCTGTACGATCAAAATCGACATGAGCCTCTTTAATCGCATCCCCACCAATTGCTGCCGTCTTAGAAACTAAAACAGGACCGCCGCCTTCATCCTTCTTCATCATCTTAAGTTCATAACCTTCAGGAATATTACCTGCTAAAGCATCTTTGAAATGCGTCTGATCTGAGTCGACAATACGAAATTCCAAATGGGCCACACGGCCAATCATATCAATCGCTTTATTACGATCCGTAACGCCTGGTAATTGCACTAAGATTTGATTATCCCCCTGACGTTGAATAAGGGTTTCACCCACACCAATCCCATCAATACGGTTACGCAAAACTTCCATGGAACGAAGCACAGCATCGTTTTTGGCAGCCAAGGTGGGAAGATTTTCATTCTCGACCTTTAGAATCAAATGCATACCACCCTTGAGATCCAGCCCCAAATTGATGCGTTTTTGAATGGGAATCAGTGAAGCAAAACAGCCTGCGATAACAGCCAGGATTATAAAAAATCTTTTGCGCAAATTAGGACTCATTTACGAACCTTTCTTTTACTTAACCACTTCAGGTTTAACACTCTCTGATTTAACCAACACAATCGCCTCTTTATCAAATTCAATACGGCAATTATCATCAACACGCACAACCACGGTCTTGTCTTTAACAATGACAACAGTTCCATGAATTCCAGCCGCTGTGACAACATCATCATTCTTTTTGATATTATCGATCATTGCTTTAAGTTCCTTTTGCTTCTTACGCTGAGGAGCAATGACTAAAAAGTAAAAAATTAAAAAAATAGGCACATACAAAACATATCTTTGTGTCCAACCAGAATCTTGTGGCATGTGAAAACCTTTCAAGTCAATCTTATGTAGGGGCGAACCTTGTGTTCGCCCTTACGATTATTTAATTATTTGGATTTCTTCATTAAACTTTTGACAGTATCACTCATCTGAGCGCCCTTAGCGACCCAAGCATTGATCTTTTCTTTATCTAAAGAAAAAGCTGCTGGTTTTTTGGCTGGATCATAATAACCCAGGATATCCAAAGTTCTACCATCACGACCTTCTTTGCGGGGCAAAGCGACGATGCGGTAATTGTAAGCCTTAGTTGCGGACTTTCCTGCTTTTTGTAATCTGATTCTAACTTCCATTATGATCCTCTCTTTTTTGTTGGGGCGAACCTTGTGTTCGCCCTAATTTATCGGGCGATGACAAGCATCGCCCCTACTTTTAATGTGCCAATTCAACAGCCCTTATCTGTGCGCGGGCTTTGTTGATTGTTTCCTGATATTCCGTGGCAGGATTTGAATCAGCCACCAAACCAGCCCCAGCTTGCACATAAGCCTTGCCTTTGTGAACCACTATTGTACGTATAGTTATGCAAGTATCAAGGTTTTTTGAGAAACTGAAGTATCCGACCGCTCCCGCGTAAGGCCCCCTTCTTTTGCTCTCTAAATCCTCAATGATTTCCATAGCGCGAATTTTTGGCGCCCCAGAGACTGTTCCTGCTGGAAAAGAAGCTTCTAAAACATCCAACGCATCCTTATCCTTACTCAATTGCCCCTGAACATTACTGACAATATGCATAACATGTGAATACCGTTCAATCACCATGAACTCAGAAAGCTTAACTGTTCCTTGTTCACACACACGGCCTAGGTCATTACGTCCTAAATCCACTAGCATCACATGCTCTGCCTTTTCCTTGGGATCAACTAACAATTCTTTCTCGAAAGCAAGATCCTCTTCTTCGCTCTTTCCTCGAGGACGAGTACCTGCAATGGGACGTGTTTCAACTAATCCATCTTCACAGCGTACTAACAATTCAGGAGAGGCTCCTACCAACTGCAAACCATCAAAATTTAAATAGAACATGTACGGAGAAGGATTGAGCGCGCGTAAAGCTCTGTAAATCGCAAAGGGTTCAACTGAGATCTTGGTTTCAAAACGTTGAGATAATACCACCTGAATAATGTCTCCGGCATAAATATGCTTCTGGGCAGTCTCTACCATATTTTTGTACTGAGCTTCTGTACAATTGGATGTCACGTTCAATTTTTTCTTACCTGAAAGCTCTAAATTCTTGATAATAACCGGCTGGCGAAGTTCCTTGATCAGACCGTCAATTTTCTTAATCGCCTCATTATATTTCTTAATTTTGACAGCTAAAGAATCTTTCTCCTTTAACGAGACACAGGAAACAACCTTGATGGTGTGATGACGATGATCAAAAATAACCAGATCTTCAGCCAGGGTCATGATCATATCCGGCAGATTTAAATCATCTTTAATCTTCAAGGGTAGACGTTCAAAGAAACGAACGCAATCATAACTTAAGAAACCAACCATCCCACCAAAGAATCTGGGCAACTGAGGAATATTAACTGCCTTATAATCCTTCATCAGCTCACGGATGATTTCTAAGGGGGACGATTTGATCTGTCTTTTCTCAGAAATAAACTTCCCCTTAACTTGGCGTAAAATCTCTGCATGCTGTCCTTTACTTTTGATAATCAAGGACGGATTACGCGCAATAAAAGAAAATCGAGCAAACTTATCTTGTCCTTCGACAGACTCCAACAAAAAAGAATACTTAGACTTCTTAGCCAGATGCAAATAGGCCGACGTCGGAGTCAGGCAATCCCCTAAAACTTCTTTATAAACAGGAATCAGGTTGCCCTTTTGGCTAAGTTTTAGAAATTCTTCTTTGGGTAATAGATTCATACGTCCTTATAATAATTGACGATAAAAACAACTACGCTTCATTGTATGACAAGCGGAACCGATTTGGTCTACCTTCATTAAGAGTACATCGCAATCGCAATCATAAAAAATTTCTTTCACATGTTGAAAATGTCCTGAGGTTTCCCCTTTGACCCAATAACTTTTGCGAGAACGGGACCAATAGGACGCCTTCTTATGAGTTAAGGTATCTCGCAGAGAATCCATATTCATCCAGGCCATCATCAAAACCTCTCCCGTCTTATAATCCTGAGCAATAGCGGGAATTAAACCTTCAGAGTTAAACTTAAGTTTCTCAAGATTGTCTTTTGTAATTTGAATTGTTTCGATTTCCGGATTTGAGCTCATCGGACACCCACCTTTTTTTCTTTTAAGTATCGTTTAACTTCAGGTATTGGAATTTCTCCATAATGAAAAACTGAGGCGGCAAGCGCAGCGTCGGCCCCTGTTTCTGTAAATACACGATAAAAATCTTCTAACTTACCAGCGCCCCCTGAAGCAATCACCGGAATATTCACCGCATCAGCGACGGCCTTTGTTAACGGTAAATCATATCCATTCTTAGTCCCATCTGCATCCATACTGGTCAGAAGAATTTCTCCCGCCCCAAGAGCAGCAACCTCTTTAGCCCAAAGTATAACATTTCTTTGAGTCGCCGTGCGTCCACCATGGGTAAAAACTTCCCAGTGATCCCCGACCTTCTTAGCGTCAATCGCTACCACAATGCACTGAGAGCCAAACATATTGGCAGATTTACGAATCAATCCTGGTTCATTGACAGCAGAAGTATTGATAGACACCTTATCGGCTCCCGCATTAAGCAAGGCGCGGATGTCACTGGCATTATTAATTCCCCCTCCTACCGTCAAGGGCATAAAAACTTCTTCGGCCGTCTTTCGAACAACATCCACAAAAATCTTGCGCTTCTCAAAACTTGCCGTAATATCCAAAAAAACTAATTCATCCGCCCCAGCCTTATCATAGGCCTTGGCACAATCCACAGGATCACCAGCGTCTTGCAGGGACACAAAGTTAACCCCCTTAACAACTCTGCCGTCTTTAACATCCAAACATGGAATAATGCGTTTGTTTAACATATTTATCTCATCTGTCATCCCCGAATGTTTTAGTCGGGGATCCAGGGTTTGCTAACATTCTAGGTTCCCGACAAAAACATTCGGGAACGACATTAATTACAAATTTCTAACGCCTTCTTAAAATCCAATTTACCTTCATAAATCGCCTTACCAGTAATTGCACCCCAGAGCGTTTTTGAGGTATTTGATTTTAAATCTCTAAGTTTTTTAACATCGTCCAAGGAAGATATCCCTCCTGAAGCGATGATATTGGCAGGAACCTCATTTAAGACACTTAATATTTCTTCATAATTAGGTCCCTGCATGGCCCCATCCTTGGAAATATCGGTGTAAATAATCGTCTTGATACCCACAGTTACTAAATATTTAGCTAAATCAATGCCTTTTCGATGAGATGTTTCCGTCCATCCATGCTGAGTGACAAAACCATTTAAACAATCAATACTCACGGCAATTTTATCTTCCCCATATTCGAGTAGTTCTGAAGAAACAACCATCATAGTTCCAAAGGTATCATTTTGAGTATCCCCGCTTGGAATAGCCTTGCTTCCTAAAATGACTCGGGTAACCCCAACGTCCAGCAGTTTTTTAATCGCAGCCTCTGAACGAACCCCTCCACCGACCTGCACAGGAATGTCAATGGCTTTTACAATCTTCGCAATCACTTCAATATTATTCATTACTCCAGTTTTTGCTCCGTCTAAATCGATGACGTGTAACCATTGAGCTCCCTGAGAAACCAAATTCTTGGCCATGGAGACGGGATCTGTATCATATTCTTTAATATTATCAAAACGTCCTTGAAAAAGACGAACCACCTTACCATCAATCAGATCGATTGCAGGAATAAGAATCATAACTGAGTAAACCTCCTTAAGATTTGTAAACCAACCTGTTGGCTCTTTTCAGGGTGGAACTGAACGCCCCAAATATTGTCCTTAACAATCGACGAAACAAAATCAACGCCATAGTTGGTTGTACTTGCGACTATTCCTTTATCCTTCGGTTGAATGAAATACGAGTGACAAAAATAAACATTCTCACCATCTGGTATATCTTTATAAATGTCCTTACCGGCCGGTTGAACCTGAAGTTGATTCCAGCCCATGTGAGGAACCTTCAGCTGAGTAAAACGCTCGACGGTGCCTTCTAAGATTCTTAAACCATCGGAATGTCCTCCCTCAGAGCTTTTATCAAACAACAATTGCAACCCCAAGCAAATTCCTAAAAAGGGTTTACCAGATTTCACCGTCTTATGAATGGCATCCACCAGACCTAAATCCTTCAGTTTCTGCATGGCAGGCGCCATCGCTCCGACACCGGGAAGCACCACCTGATCTGCGTTAAGAATAACCTGAGGACTACAACTTAGCTGCACTTGTGCGCCGACCTTTTCCAAAGCCTTCTGCACACTGCGCAAATTTCCCATACCGTAATCGATGATTGCAATCATTAATCAATAATACCCTTCGTTGAAGGAATTTGACCTAAACGACGAGGATCAATCGTTGTCGCTATATCTAAAGCAATCCCTAAGGACTTAAAAACCGATTCCGCAATGGAATGCATATCCCCTGAACCACCTGGATTATCTACACTCACAATGATGGTCGCTCCTAATTGCTTGGCAAAGGATTCCAGAAAGTGTTCCAAATAACTAAAGGAATATTCACCTTGATTACTAACGACAGGCATATCTCCTGCTGTTTTCCCCTCTAGGGTTAATCTTAAATGACCTCTGCCATTAATATCAATGATGGTGTGTCCTACGGTCGATTCCATAGGGGCAAAGGCAGAGCCAAAACGTCTGATACCCGCCCGTTCTTCACCTAACGCTTTACTAAAAGCTTTTCCTAAAGCAATTCCGATGTCTTCATTGGTGTGATGGATATCAATATGAGTGTCCCCCTTAACAGATAATTCCAAATCAAAATATCCATGAAAAGAAAACAATTCCAGCATATGTGTTAAAAGACCATTAGGCGTATTGATCTTTGCTTGACCTTTTCCGTCGATATTCACAAACCCGTCGATTTGCGTTTCATTCGTCTTGCGTGAAATGGGTGCTGTACGTTGTGTCATGTTAACCTCGTTATTTAAACCTTACATTGACCGAATCGGCATGTTTAACTAAACCTTCTAAATGCGCGACCTTTTCTAATGGTTCGCGCATACGCTCAAGAG
>JADFYF010000018.1 GCA_015233165.1 Candidatus Omnitrophota bacterium | reverse complement strand
GATAGAGAAAACAAAATCGTTCTTAAACTCTATTATTGAAAATATTCCCAGTAAAGTTTTTATCAAAGATGCCAAAGATTTGAAATTTATTCTTATTAATAAAGCAGAAGAAGATCTTATTGGGATTCCACGGGAAGAGTTATTAGGTAAGGGGGATCATGATTTCTTTCCTAAAGAGCAGGCAGATTTTTTTGTGTCCAAAGATAGGGAGGTCTTAAGTCAAAAGAATATTATTGATATTCCTGAGGAATGGTTGAAAACCAAAGAAGGGATGCGTCTTCTTTCTACGAAGAAGGTGGCTATTGTTGATGCCGAGGGAAACTCGAAGTATTTATTAGGGGTATCCGAAGATATCACAGATAAGAAGATTGCGGAGCAGAAATTAAAGGACACGTTGATTGATTTGGAAAGATCCAACAAAGAATTAGAACAATTTGCTTATGTGGCTTCCCATGATTTGCAGGAGCCCTTAAGAATGGTGGCTAGTTTTTGTCAGCTCTTAGATAAACGTTACAAAGATAACTTGGATGATCAGGCTAAGAGCTATATCAATTATGCGGTAGATGGAGCCAAACGCATGCAACAGATGGTCGATGCTCTTTTATCTTTTGCGCGTGTGGGGAAGAAGGAGGCCAGATATTATTTTATTAGATTTAAACCTTCCGAAGAAGGACGGGAGAGAAGTTTTAAAAGAGATTAAGAATGATCCTAATCTCAAGAGAATCCCGGTGGTGGTTTTAACGACATCCGAGGAAGAGGCGGATATTGTGAAGGCTTATAACAATCACGCGAATTGTTACATTAGAAAACCTGTTGATTTGGATAGCTTCTTGGGAGTTATTAAGAAAATAGAAGATTTTTGGTTTTCGATTGTTAAGTTGCCACCTGTGTTGTGATTGATTTAAGTCAGAGGGAGTGTTAAATGTTTAGAATTTTATTGGTTGAAGATAATCCTGGTTATATCTCTTTAACAATCGAATCTTTTAAGGAATGGAAGATAGAACATCAATTGGATGTTGTCGAGGATGGGGAAGAGGCTATGGATTTTCTGAAACATCGGGGAAAATATATCGATGCTAAGTATCCTGACATCATTTTACTTGATTTGAATCTTCCTAAGAAAGATGGTCGGGATATTTTAAAGGAAATTAAAAATGATCCAATTCTTAAGAGGACTCCGGTCATCATTTTGACCACATCCATAGACGATGAGGATGTTGTGAAGGCTTATGATAATCATGCGAATTGTTATATTCGAAAACCAGTCGATTTAGTAGGTTTTCTGGATGTTGTTAAGAAGACGGAAGACTTCTGGTTGTCGGTAAGTAAATTACCACCGGCTTCATAGTTATTCAGCTTGAAGGAGGTTATAACGAATGGTTAGCACATCAAACAGCAGCATCAGTCGCAATGACCTTTTATTGTTTTGGGGGTGTTTCATCGCCCTTATTGCCACGGCTTTTGGATTTGTGATTCGCACTCAGATCATTGGCGATTGGGGATTGCAATTTGCCCTGACCGAAACACAAAAAGGTGAACTTTTGGGGGTTGGTTTGTGGCCTTTTGCCATCAGCATTGTTCTAGGGAGTTTGATCATCGACAAGGTGGGTTACGGTCGATGTATGATTTTTGCCTTTATCTGTCATGTCGCCTCTGTGTTGATCACGATTAATGCGCATAGCTACTGGGGATTGTATATCGGAACCTTTATTGTGGCTTTGGGGAATGGAACGGTCGAAGCGGTAATTAATCCTGTTGTGGCCACGATGTTTCCTAAAGATAAAACCAAATGGTTGATCATTTTGCATGCGGGTTGGCCAGGTGGTTTGATTCTAGGGGGCTTGTTGGCCATCGGTATGGGAGGAGCTGCGTGGTCGCTGAAGGTGGCATTGATTATGATTCCTACACTTATTTATGCCTTTTTATTATGGGGACGTCAATTTCCTGTTCATGAGAGGGTTGTCGCTAAAATTCCTTATAAAGCCATGTTGCAGGAGGTTGGAATTTTAGGGGCTTTAATCATAGTCGCTTTGATGGTCAGGGAACTGGGGCGTGTTTTTGAATGGAGCTCTTTGATGCAGGTTATTGTTGGGGGAGGCCTTGTCATCGGCTATGGACTTTATGTACGCACCTGGGGTCGGCCCATGTTTATTTTTCTATTACTGGTCATGATTTTGTCGGCGATTACGGAACTAGGAACAGATAGCTGGATTACTCCTTTGATGCAGAATCAGATGCAGGTGCTGGGGCTTCATCCCGGATTAGTTTTGGTTTTTACGGCTTTGATCATGGCCGTCTTAAGAATTTGGGGCGGGAGGATTGTTCATGTCTTGCAACCGTTAGGACTTTTATTTGTCAGTGCCTTCCTGGCAGCCGTGGGACTTTTTGCTCTTTCTAAGACGA
The DNA here is from genome assembly GCA_015233165.1 of Candidatus Omnitrophota bacterium. Taxonomy (GTDB): domain Bacteria; phylum Omnitrophota; class Gorgyraeia; order Zapsychrales; family Fredricksoniimonadaceae; genus JACQCF01. Next base: position 30,724 of record JADFYF010000018.1, on the reverse strand, counting down.
CGGGAATGGGGATTATTATGGCCACAACCACGTATGCTGTCGGAACAACATTTTTATGGCCTACGACCTTAGGATTGGTTTCTGAACGATTTCCTAAAGGAGGGGCATTAACCATGAATTCGATTGCCGGTGTGGGTATGTTAAGCGTGGGAATTGTGGGAACAGCTTTCTTAGGAAATGTGCAGGATAAGACGATGGATACAAAATTATATCAGCATCATCAAGCCTTGTATGCTCAAGTGATCGGTCCTGAACGTACAAGTATTTTTGGACCTTACCGTGCGTTAGATTTAAAGAAGATAAGTCTTATGAGTCCAAAAGATAAGCAGGAGATTGAGAAGCTGACAGAACAAGTCAAGAAAGAAGCGTTAGCCAAGGTGGCCCTTTTACCGTTGTTGATGATGGTTTGTTATGGAGGATTGTGGATTTATTTTAGGTCAAAGGGTGGTTATAGATCTGTTGAACTTACAGAGTGATGAAGTTCGTTTAATCGTAGCTAAAAAGGGGGCTTATGGCGAAGAAGATTCTTGGTTTTGTTAGCATGGTAGTCGCTGCAGTTATGTTTTCTTTGGTTGCCGCACGAGCAGATACAAACACCCACTTTCGTTACGCAAACACCTTTGTCAAGCAGATCAATCAGGATTGGACTGTCTATTTATATCAGGAATTTAATTTTGATGGTGATCATCATCATGATCTTTTGGGAGTCTGCAATGAACCGGGGGTTGTCTACTCCGGGTTAGCCAAGTGGCTGGATATTACGCTGGCCGCGTGTACCTATCATGGGAAAACAAACAGTGAATGGCAGGGGCAGGTTGTTCCTTATGTCGCCGGAACACTTAAATGGACCTTGGCTGGGTTTGATATCAGTAATAAATCTCGCATCGAGTATGACCAAAGAAATTATAAGTTGTATGACCGTTGGCGTTATCGCGATGTATTTAGCATTGTTGCTCCTTACAAGTGGACACTATTTCAGATTCAGCCTTTTGTAGCCAATGAATTGTATTACGACTTTCAGGCGCATTATTTAACAGGCAATCAACTGAAGATGGGGATTCAGTTTCCTGTCGTCAAGCATGTGTCAGCTTTGATTTGGTATATGCGTGATATGTCTCATTCTAATTTACCTGACGACAGTCATTGGAAAACGACACCAACAGTAGGATTTGAGACGGTCATTAGTTTTTAAGAATAGATGAGCGGTGTGTATGCGCCGTTCCAAAGAATCCGCAGGCAGATAAAGAAATGTATCAGCATAAAAAAGAGCATTCCAATCAGCATTGACGAAGGACATCATTTATGGATAAAGAGCTTGCTGTTTTGATTCTTGAAGATGTCGATGGGGATGCTGCACTCTTACAAGAAGAGCTGCGTAAGGAAGGATTTGTTTTTACATTGAGACGTGCCTGTTCTAAAGACTCATTTATAAAACTGCTAGAAGAATTTTCTCCCGACATTATCTTGTCTGACTATCGATTACCGTCCTTTGACGGCTTGGCAGCCCTTACCTTAGCTAAAGAGAAATATCCTGATGTTCCATTCATTTTTGTTTCGGGAACTATCGGGGAGGAATTTGCTATTGAAACGATTAAGAGCGGGGCTACGGATTATGTATTGAAAGATAATTTGACCCGTCTTGCACCTGTTGTTAAAAGAGCCTTACAAGAGGCTCATGAACATGTGCAGCGTAAAAAGGCACAGGAGGATCTTTTAAGACGGGAGTATCAGTTAGAGATTCTTACTCGTACCAGTAGACATATCAATGCGGTTTTGGACGCATCCACCATCATGCAAACCTTGTTGGCCGCAGCCATGGAACTGGTTGATGCCACCAGCGCAGCGGCGGGGTTACTCTGCAACGGGACGTTGGTTTTCAAAGAATACAATAAAGGTGGCAGGAGAATTCTTCATGGCGGTGAACCTAGTGTGGATCAGGCGGTGATTGAAAATATCAGTGAGACATTAAGTCCGTACATTTCCAATGATGCGGCCCACGATGCGCGCGTTTCCTCAGAAAAGCAAATGAAGTTTGAAATTTATAACTTAGTAAATGTTCCCATCATTGATGGTCGTGGAGAAATTATTGGTTGTTTTGAGATTCACAACAAGAAAGAACAACAGCCCTTTGATATTCAAGATGCATTTATGCTCCAGGGGTTAGCGGCCAGTGCTGCTGTTGCTTTAGAAAATGCGCGTTTGCTCTCAGAAAAGAAAGTCATGTCTCAAGAAATCTTTCCCAAGGATCAGGGTTTAACCCCATCTAACGGTCAGGACCAACGCAATTACCGTGTTCTTATTCTTGAAGATAATAAGGGAGATGCAGCACTCATAGAATACGAATTACAAAAGAGTGGAACAGCTTTTACCACACAATGTGTAGAGAATAAAAATGATTTTATTTTGGCTTTAAAACAATTTAGTCCGCATCTTATTCTTTCTGATTATAGTCTTCCCGATTTTAACGGTCTAGAGGCCATGGCCATTGTCAAAGCAGAATATCCAGGGATCCCTTTTATTATTATTTCGGGAGCGATGGGAGAAGAATTTGCGGTTGAAACCCTTCAGAAAGGGGCTGCTGACTACGTACTTAAAGACAGGATGTTTCGGTTAGGAACCGTGGTTAATCGTACCTTAGAGGATACAGAACATCGATTGGCAAGCAGAAGGGCGGAAGAGAACTTTCATATCATGGTGGAGTCTGCTCCTTACGCCATCATCTTGTGTAATGACAAAAAGGGAATTCAGTTTGCTAATAAAGCAGCCCAGGAGCTTTTTGGTTATAGCTCCGAGGAATTATTAAAAATGCAGGTAGAAGACTTGGTTCCTAAGCCATTACGAGAAACACACAGAAAATTACATGAAGATTTTTATCGGGAAGTAAGATCTCGTCCGATGGGTCCCGGGAGAGAACTGCACGGTGTGAAAAAAGACGGTTCTGAGGTTACGCTTGAAATAGGCTTAACCCCCATTAAAACGGTCAGAGGATCACAGGTGATGGCTTCGATCAAAGACATTAGCGAACGTAAACGTTATGAAGAGGAACTGATTAGATTAAAGAACGCGCTGGAAGAAAAAGTGGAAGAACAGTCGGCAGATCTTATTTATTCTCAAGCTAAGTTGATTCAGGCGGAAAAGTTGGCGATTCTGGGACAATTTGCGGGTGCTATTGGTCATGAATTTAGAAATCAGTTGGGTGTGATGAGGAACACAGCCTATTTTATCAAAATGAAATTAGCGGATGAAGAGGATAAGAAAATTGTCAAACATCTCAATATTTTAGAAGAAGAAATTATTGGGGCAGACAAAACTATTGAGAATTTAATGTCTTTTGCCAAAACAAGTAACATCAATGTTGTAGAAGTTAATCTGGAAGAGTTGATATTAGAAGGCTTGGAGAACAATGTGACGGCGGCGATAGAAGTCGATATTCAGATAGAGAAGGACCTTCCGATCATACAGGCGGATCCTTTGCAACTTAAAAGCATCTTTAGCAACATTATTATGAATGCGGTGCAGGCTATGAAGGATAAAGGGAAGTTATTTATAGAGGCTGTTCAAGAGAAGGACAATGTCATTATTCGGTTCAAAGACAATGGTTGCGGTATCAAAAAGGAGGATCAGGATCTTCTGTTTACACCATTGTTTACGACGAAGCCCCGGGGGACAGGGTTGGGACTTTTAACGGTTAAGAAATTTGTGGAATCTCATCATGGGACAATTGATATTCAGAGTCATATTAATAAAGGAACCATGGTCACCATCCGATTGCCTATTAGACATGGGAGCGCGGTCTCATGAGCAAAAGAAACAGCGTCTTAATCATTGATGATGATGCTCATTTAGGAGAGACGCTTAAGGATATTCTGGAAGAAAAAGGTTATCACTCCAGATTCACGGCGAGCGGATCCGAAGCGTTGGGGATCTTATCTAAAGAGTCTTATGAAACTATTCTATTAGATATCAAGATGGCTCCTTTAAATGGGCTGGCTATTTACAGACAAATTAAACAGATCAGGCCGCAGAACGTGACCATTATGATGACGGGTTATGCGATGCAAGATACCATTAAAGAATGTCTTCATGAGGGCGCTCGAGGGATTTTATATAAACCCATTAGTCTAGATAAGATCGTCATTTATATAGAGGCTCTTAAATGTGCGATGTTGATTCTGGCCATTGGTATGGATGGGGGGGGGACTAAAGACTTAAAAGAATATTTAGGGGCACATAATTGTTGGATGAGCGACGTCAAAGATCCTGATCAGGCTATTAGGATCAACCAACAGATCCAGCATCATTTCATTCTTCTTGATCCAGGTCTATCCATGGAGGACATGCTCAAAACATATGCTTCTATCATCAAGCTAAACCCGATGACGATGGGGATTTTTATGGTGGAGGGATTAGGAGCAAAAGAAGATTTGTTAAATAAATTTTTTCAGGAAGATCCTCATGTTTTGATTTGTCGACCAGAAACTCCTTCTGCTGAGATTTTAAATAGGATGCATCAGATGATGAAAGCCAGAGGATAGAGGATGATCATAAAGGGCAGGATTCTTATCGTGGAAGATGATCTGGGGATGCGCGAGACTTTAGGCGATATTCTTGCTGAAGAAGGTTATGAAATTATGGGAGTAGAGAGTGTCTGTCTTGCGAAAAAAGAATTAAAAGAAAGGTTCTACAATATAGCCATTGTAGATTTAAATCTTCCTGATGGTACGGGAATGGAGTTATTGGAAGAAATCAAGAAGATCAGCGAGGAAACGTTAACGATTATTTCCACAGGATTCGCCTCTGTGGAGAATGCGGTGAATGCTTTAAACAAGGGGGCCTTTTCCTATATTCAGAAACCTATTCATATGGATGAAATTAAAATAGCGATCAAGAAGGCTATCCATATGCAAAAGCTTTCCCTCGATAACAAGGTCTTGTTAAAGCAATTAAAGGAACTCAGTTGGCAGGATCCTTTAACGGGGCTATATAATCAAAGATTCTTCATTGACCGATTGAATTCAGAGTTCATGCGTTCAAGACGATATGTCTTGCCTCTTTCCATTGTCATGATGGATATCGACTTTTTTAAGACCATTAATGATGTGTATGGACACCCTGTCGGTGATCTAATTTTAAAAGAGTTTGCCCAGTGTCTAAAGGAGTTTGCCCGCGGTAATGATATTGTGGTGCGTTACGGAGGGGAAGAATTTGTCACTCTTTTACCGGATACTAATAAAGAGGGAGCCCTGGTTTTCAGCCAGAGGTTGATAGAGCTTATCCGAGAATACATCTTTGATCCTAAGGGTTTAAAGATAAATATTAAGGTCAGCATGGGTTTGGCTAGTTTTCCCGAGAATAGGGTTGATACCATGACCGATCTCATTAACGGGGCTGATCAGGCATTGCACGAAGCCAAGGAAAAAGGAGGAAATAGGATTGTTGTCTACGGTAGTGAGGACAAGAAAGATACCGTAGGAAGTATTCGTACCATTAAAGAGAAGATTTCTAAAATGACAAGTAGGGTGGAAGGGGCGTTGGTTGAATCTGTTCATGGCTTTGCCAAGGCTAGAGAATCCGAGGAGCATTTGCAAGATCTCATTGTCATTGCTTTAAAGATCGGTCGAAGACTTCATTTATCCAAGCCGGATCTTGAAAACCTGGAACATGCGACCATTCTTCATGATTTAGGGAAGGTGGGTATTTCAAATAAGATCCTTCTTAAACCCAGACATCTGACAGTCAAAGAATATGAACAGGTCAAAAAACATCCGCAAATCGGCGCTGAAATTATAGCGCCTATTCATTCCTTAAGCGCTGTTGTTCCTATGATACGGTTCCATCATGAAAGATTTGACGGGCTGGGATATTCAGCGGGTTTAAAAGGGGAAGAGATTCCTTTAGGCGCAAGGATTATCGCCATCATCGATACGTATCAAGCCCTGATCTCAAAGAGACCTCAGAGAAAAGAATACAGTCAATCAGAGGCGTTAAGCATTATCAAGCAGGGATCGGGGACACAATTTGATCCTCAGATAGTAAGAATTTTCTTAGAAATTATGAGAACCAGGAACAAAAATCAGTCAATCCAACGATCATAATGAAAGGACCGTTTACATGGGGAAGAAAATATTGATCATTGATGATAATGAAAGGTTCTTAGAGACAACGCGGGATATTCTTAAAGATTATGATTATAAGGTTGTTACGTTATGCGACCCTTCTCAAGCGGAGCAGTATTTAAAGAAGGAAAGACCGGATCTGTTAATTCTGGATATCTTAATGCCGGGACGAAGTGGGTTTCGAATTATTGAGGATTTTAATGAGAAGAATGTCTATCAAGATATTCCGAAGTTGTTTTTGACGGTGATCGATAATTCCATAGATAAGATGGTCGCCGATGCTTACGGTGTTAAAGCGTATATTGCCAAACCATTTAATCCGTATGAACTGATTAGTAAAATAAGAAAATGTTTAGGCGAAGATGAGGAGGGGGACACTTTATAATGGCTTCTATATCACACAGGTATTTTGAAGCAAAGGATAGGCGTCGTTTAATCAGTTCTAATGTCATTTTATGGTTAACTAATATTGCGGCAGCATCTTATTTTTATTGGCTTTTTCAACATGCAATTTGGAGTTGGTATTCGGTTATTTTTATTTTTTCTGAAATTATCTGCATTGTGCAAATCAATCTGACCGCCTTTGCCTATAAAGAAATGCGGTTCCATCGACGTTCTTCTCCTTTAAAAGATTTCAATCCTTCGGTTGACGTGTTTCTGACTTGTTGTGGTGAAGATATTAATATTATTAGAAAGACTCTGGCGGCTACTTTAATGATCAATTATCCATTGAAGAAAATCTATGTGCTTGATGACGCCGGGTCTGAAGAGTTAAGACATCTGGCGGAAGGTTCAGGGTGTGTTTATTTCCATAGAGGAACACGCGAATATACTAAAGCCGGGAATTTGAATAATGGACTGAAGCATTCTACAGGGGATTTCATCCTGGTTCTTGATGCGGATCAGGAACCCCGACCATATATCATTAAGAAATTAATAGGGTATTTCATTCGTCCTAATATTGCCTTTGTGCAATCGATGCAACATTATGATGTGCCTGAGAATGATCCGTATAACAGTCAGGATTTGATGTTTAATAAATCTGTAGAGTTAAGCAAGGATGCGCATAATGCGATTATTTCATGTGGTTCCGGTGTTATCTATAAACGAAGCGCCTTAGATGCCATCGGAGGCTTTAGCACCTGGAATCTCGTCGAGGATCTTCATACGTCGTATCGACTTCAGCAAAGTGGTTATGTGGGAATTTTCTTTAATTATGCGCTGACAAAAGGGATCGCGCCACCTCATTATGCGGCTATGGCCCGCCAGCGCCACAAATGGGCGATGGATACGCTGCGGCTTTTTTTCTGGGATAACCCTCTTTTTAAGAAAGGCTTAACCGTGGAACAAAAGGTCCATTATTTTGGTCTTGGAATCCTGTATTTATTTTCTGGCATTTGTATCCCCATATTTTTTCTTTTGCCTATCTGGTCTCTTTTAACCAATTCCTTCTTTGTCAACGTGCCTGCGGGTGAATTTCTTCTCTATAGATTGCCGTATTTTGGCATGATGGTTATTCTGGATGTTTTTATTTTCAGGTCCAAAGGAGTGACAAAGTGCTATCAAACGTGGAATTCGTTTTTTCCTATTTTTTTTCAGGCCATTATTGACGCTTTATGGCATAAGAAGTTAAAGTTAGAACCCGTCGTGACTTTTAAAAATGAGCCGAAAGAAACCCGTTTGCCATGGTACTGCACTGTAAGCGCCCAAATGGTGATTTTGATTGCCTATGTGGTGAGCTTTTGTTATTCGGTCTGGACTTTTGGTATCAATAAGAATATTTTCTTTGGAAACCTTGTCTGGATGCTTTGGTCGGTATTTGTGCTGGCTCCATTGACAATCAGTGTTTTTTTGGAACAGCTGGGCTATATTTTTCAGGCAGGTCAGGTGTCTTTGAAGATGAATAAGGTGACGACCTGTTGCCTTTGCGGTGTTCTTTGCAGCATGCTTGTTTATTATCCGGCTCCTGCGGACGTCATTTTATTACACTCTCCCGTAGTTCCCTTAGTCCTTCGGCCAAGATCCATCTCTAAGGGAAAGGTTGTTATCCCTACCAATCCAACATTCAGCGCTCCTAAAAAAGCGGCTGTAGCAGCGGTTGTTGTCAATAATACCAAGGCCTTGGCTCTGACGACGGGTGATAAAACTGTTTCCGTGGTAGCTGTTTCTGATAATCCACCAACATCTAAACAAATACAACAAGCCCTTAAGAATGCCGGATTTTATACAGGGAAAATAGATGGTAAGGTGGGTCCTTTAACATTGAAGGCTATCAAGGATTTTCAGTCTAAGAATAGTCTTTCGGTGGATGGTAAGGTTGGACCTAAGACTTGGAAGGTTTTATCTGTTCATTTAGGCTTGCCAACACCAGTACCAGTAACAGTTGCGACTCAAGGGGTATTGAATATTTATAAGCAATCTCTTGAGATTCCCCTCAAAGTTCAGACTAGTCCGGTAACTAATACCCAGGAACAGCCAATAGCAAGAATGGATACATCACCGGCGGAGGTAAGCCCCTCTCAAAGAATGATTGTTGGGGAAAATACAAGAATAGAAACGCCCCCCCATCAACCGGCTAAACGCATAACGCGTTTTACAGTGACGCCGATGTATAGTGTTTATTGGGAAGATACAAAGTATTTAAGAATCAATGAAGGGACTGATTTTAAGATGAGATCTAAGGATGGGAAAGATACCTATGGTCTTCTGTATTATGTTTCGCAGTTAAGTGGGAACAACGCGGGACATATCAACAGGAACTCTTTTAAGGCGTCTTATGCGACGGATTTAAACAAGAATCTTAGTTTGTATCTGGATGGTGGATTTAACTCCTACACGAATCACGTCGGAGAAACCTTCACAGGCAAGAGCAGGGTTGTTTATAATCATGAGCATGGGAATGTGGGTTTTGAGTACTCACACTATGACATTATTGATACCATCGATCTTTTTACGCCCCGTTATTATACCCTCGTGAGTGATGTCCAGGCTGCTATCCACAGAATTACGACTCATGATTTTAAGGTGGATGCCTATCAGACATTAAGTAAGCATTGGGCCTTGTATGGGAATGCCACCTACGGCCTGTACTCTGATGGTAATATTAAAAAGATGGCGTATATTTCACCCATGTATCTGTTGAATCCGAACTGGACATTAAAATACGGATTCTCGTACATTGATTTGCTTCACACCTCTCCGTATTATTTTGCTCATAATAATTCTCAGATCCATCAATTTGCCGTCGAATATAACAAAAAAATCAACGACCGCTGGAGTTTTAATGCTGAAAACACACTGTCCTATGATATTAAACAAGGATTTGGGGATAGTATATTTACGGGATTCAGGTATCGTATTAAAGATAATATGACCTTTGATGTTTCATTAAAGTACTCATTCTCTGATGATAAAACGAACAACAGTCATACGAATTCTTTGGGAGTTACTTGTGGGGTAAAGATTGATTTCTAATAAGACCTATTGTTAAGTCATTTTGACCCAAGAGTCTGGTTGGCTTAGGAGAGTGTTCTATGGATAGGAAGCTAGGAGAGAAAATCTTGGAAGTCAATCAGGATGATAAGCTTAAGCGGTTGTATCAAAAGGTCTTGTGGATGGTCTTGATGGCTGTCATTTATTATTACAGCGCTCAGGGAATTCTTAATTGGGTTTTTAAGTCGTCCAATGTTTGTCTGATTTGGTTTCCCTCCGGGGTTGCGTTGGCAGGATTTTTACTTTTGGGAGAATGGATATGGGCAGGTATTTGGTTAGGTATATTTTTATTAGAAATCCATTCTTTTAGTTCCTACCATTTATCTTGGTCTGCGATTCTTCTCTCGAGTGCTGTCATGGCCAGTGTCAATGTCATAGAGGGTGTGGTGGCTAGTTGGGCCATTAAACATTTTATTCGATGGAAAGAATTTTTTGAACACGTTGAACATGTTCCTGAATTTATGTTGATTGTATCTTTATCTTGCGCGATCAGCGCAAGCGTCGGATTAGCGGTTCTGAATTTTAATGATTTAATAAATTTAAAGGTTTCCGGAGGTCTATGGTTGAGTTGGTGGCTTGCTAATATTGGAGGGATGTTGATTGTCCTTCCTTGTATTCTTGCATTTACTCCCCAGGTTCAAAGGCATAAAACTCTCCCTAGAATAGTTGAATCAATTATATTTTTTTTATGTTTGCTGATCATCGGTCATTTTACATTTACTCATGATTCTTATTTGGGCAGCAGACATGTGCCTACGAATTTTCCAATTTTTTTGCTTATTATCTGGGCGGCGTCTCGTCTGGGTCCCAAACGGGTCACCGTAGCTGTATTTATCATCTTCATACAGGTTGTTCTGGGATATGTTCATGGAACAGAGGTTTTGGGTAGAAATGGTTATGATGCTCAGGTATCGTTTATTTTGGAACAAATATTTCTATTGAGTGTTTCCCTAGTTGGGATGGTATTTATGACCTTAACGGCCGAACGCGTCTTTGTTCAGCAGGAGTTACAGAATTCACAAAAACGCTTTAAGGCTTTGGTAGAAAATAATTCTGATATTATTTTGGTGCTGAGTGCAGAAGGAGTTGTTACCTATAGCTCTCCTTCTATTGAGAAAGTGTTAGGATACACGCAACAGGAGCATGAAGGTCAGATTATTTTTGACTTTATTCATCCTGAGGACCTTCCTGAGATTCTTAATAAGTTTTCTTTTCTTCTAAGTAATCCTTGGCAGCTTGTCAAAGCAAACGTCCGCATAAAACATAAAAACGGTTCATGGATTTGGGTGGAGGGTTGTGGCGATAATTTATTAGCGGATGCTGCTATCAGGGGTATTATTGTCAATTACCGCGATATTACTGATAGAAAATTGGCTCAGGAACGCTTTGAACAGGTTGTGGAGCTGGCTCCCAATGCGATGATTATTGTTAATAAAGAAGGGCAGATTCAAATGGCTAATAAAGCGGCCGAAGCCTTATTTGGTTATAAGAAGGAAGAGTTGTTAAATCTAAAGGTGGAAGATTTGATTCCTCAATCGTATCGAGATGGTCATGTCAGACAACGTGAGAGTTATGGACAGTCTCCTCATGCGCGTCCTATGGAGATTGGTCGGGATTTTTATGGATTAAGAAAAAATGGTTCTAAGGTGGCGGTTGAGATTGGACTTAATCCCATGCAGACAGAGAAGGGAATATATATTTTAGCTTCTATTGTCGATATTACACAGCGGAGGTTAGCGGAAGATGTTTTAAAAAGAGATAAGGAAAGTCTAGAGAAATTAGTAAAGGAGAGATCTAAAGAATTACTCAAGATTCAAAATGAGTTGAAAGATGCCAATCGTCTGGCGGACATAGGTACCTTGGCTGCGATTGTGGCTCATGAATTGCGTACGCCTTTAGGGGTCATACAAATGGCATCGCACAATCTAAGAAACAAAAATAAGGAATTGAGTCAAAGTAAACATTTAGAAAATATTGAGAAAAAAGTGTGGGAAGGTAATCGTATTATTGATAATCTTTTAAGTTATTCGCGTATTAAAATGCCTACGTTTGAATCGTGTGTGATCGTAGATCTCTTCGAGGAGTGTCTTTTAAATGTCCGAAATCATTTTAAAGAACAGCAATTGACTATTAATATAGACTATCATATTGATAGAATGTTTAGTATTGATACGGATGTTATACAAATCAAAGCGGTTTTGGTGAATATTCTTAATAATGCCTGTCAGGCGCTCGAGGGTAAGGATGGGAAGATCCGAGTGTCTGTGAAAGAAGAGGGTGAATATCTACAAATTAAGATCAAGGATAATGGAGAGGGGATTGACCCCCAATATTTGGATAAGATTTTTCAACCGTTTTTTACAACTAAAGCCAAAGGAACTGGTTTAGGATTAGCGCTCTGCAATGAGGTTATTAATTTGCACCGTGGTCGTCTTGAGATCCAGAGCGTGAAGGGACAAGGTGCGGATGTTCTTATTTTGGTTCCAGTCAGACAGAACATTACCATCAAGACAGAAGAAGATTAACTAACAAGGGGTATTATCTTAAGGTTTATCAAATGCAACTGACTGGTTCAATTCTAGATTACTTCATTGTTTTTGCCTCCGGCTTGTTAGTCAGTTTTACTCCCTGTGTTTATCCTGTCATGCCGATTACAGCGAGTTTTATTGCGGGAGCCAATACCAGAGGTAAGCGTTCCCATGGTTTTATGTTGTCTCTGATTTATGTCACAGGGATGGCGATTGTTTATTCTGTTTTAGCGGTGGTGGCTGCGTTGACAGGAAAAGTCTTTGGTCAGATTCAAAACAGCGCTCCTTTTTATTTTGTGATTGCAGCGATGATGATCGTCTTTGCTTTTGTTATGTTTGACAAAATATCTATACCGACGATTGCAGGGCATAAGGGGCATAAGATTAAGACGGATAGTGTGTGGTCTGTTCTTTTATTTGGTATGGTGGCGGGTCTGGTGATTGGTCCTTGTACAGCTCCCGTCTTGGCCTCCTTGTTAGTCTACGTGGCCTCCGGAAAGAATATTCTTCATGGAGTTAGTCTGACCTTCACCTTTGCCTACGGTTTAGGCTTTTCATTAATCTTAGTAGGAACGTTTAGCGGGCTTTTGAGTCGATTGCCCAAATCAGGAACATGGCTGATCCGGATCAAACAGGTCTGTGGTTTTATTCTTCTTATCTCGGGATTCCTCTTTTTTTATAAAGGCATTAGATTGATTTATTAAAATGATCCGACTTCTCAAGGAAAAGATCAATTTATTAGCCATAGCTTTTTGTGCAGCCTCTTCGTGTTTCTGGATGCTGGTGATTGCGAAGTGGTATTATTTTCGCTATACGGGTGGATGGGATACTGCTTATTTTATTCAGACCCTTTGGGGAATCAGCCACGGAAAGATTTCACCTAGCGTATTAGACGCAAGCTTCATGGCGGATCATTGTCATTTCTTTGCCTTCCTTCTAGCCCCGCTTCATTGGATTTATCCGGATCCGTTACTTTTGCAGGATATTAAGATTCTGGGATTCTTTGCGGGTTCTTACTTATTTTTCTTAATTCTTAAGAAATATCTTTCCCCATGGATCGCCTTGGGAGCCATGATTGCCTTTACCATAGCTCCGGCCAATGTGGCCATGCTTCGTTTTGCTTTTAGTTATGAAGCTCTGTCCATTCCGTTGGTATTCTTAGTTTTTAAAGCCTTTGATGACAAAAAATATGGGCTTTATATTATTTCTTGTTTTCTTTTGATGATGGTTAAGGAGCAAATGCCCTTGGTGGTTATGGGTGTTGGCTTGTTAGCGTTTTTCATAAGAAAAGAAGAGAGGATGACGTGGGGCATTGTCCCGATAGTGATGGGATTGACGGTTTTTGTGGTGGAAGTTTTTGTTCTTTTGCCTCTTCTTAGAGAACAGATGCATGTTTCTAAGCTGTTGTATTGGACGAGGTATATCCAATTTGGCAAAACACCTCATGACATCTTGTTTTTTTTATTGACGCATCCAGGGAGGGTGTGGACAGAATGTTTCTCGTCGTTAAATATCCGTTGGTATAACGATCTTTTTGGGGTTTGGGGTGTGTGCAGTTTTCTTAGTCCTCTTTTATTGCTGCCAGTTTTGCCGCTTTATCTTAAGATGGCGTTATCGTCAGAGATGGTAGAACATTCTGTTGTAGCTGTTTATTACGCATCTGTTTTTACGCCTTTTGTTTTCTTGGCAGCCTGGAATACATTGAATTATGTGAAGGCGCCGTGGAGATTGTATTTTCACAATATTGCTCTGCTGTTAATGTTAATACATGCCTTGAGTTATATGCCTTTATGGGTTGACAATTTACCTAATCCTATGACGAATAATCTATTAGCAACGCAGAAATTCATTGGCCAGATTCCATCTAATGCTTCCGTATTGAGTTGCCGAACAGCTATGACTTTTTTGGCTAATCGGGACAAACTGTATCAACTTAAGGATTATTTCAATGGGTATTACTATGTTTCAGGGAAGAAGTTCGTTTTATTGAATGACATTGATGATGTGTTGATTGACTTTACAGAGTTTAAAGAGAGGAAATATACCTCTAAGATAGCCGCGTTTAACTTTGATCATCATTTTCGATTAAAGGAGTCTATCGAGGATGTAGCCCTGTTTGAACGAACCTCATCAGGTAATCAAAGTCGTCGTTTGATTGAGAAAGGTCGTCAGCCGTTTTCAAAGGAGCATACAGACAACTTTGTTTTTGAAGGGACCATAGCCTTACAGAAGGTAGAGTTTCCCCAAGTGTTCCCCATGAAGTATCGTATTTATCCTGTGACGATGTATTGGCAATCATTACAAAAGACAAAGGAGACCTACGATGTTCTTCTTAAGATTTCAAAGGGAAGTAAGACGTATTATCTGAAGCGCAAAGCCATCGGATCGAGTATCTATCCCACCACTATTTGGAACAAGGGCGAATATATTAAGGAGGATTATTTTTATCTTTTGCCTCGACTAGAGAAGGGTGAGTATACCATTGAGATTCAAGTTTATAATTCAAAGACTAATCAACCCTTAAATAGTCATCCCGCCTTAATCAAGAGTACCCTTCAAAAGAAATTTGTTGTTATCTAGGAGTAATCTTTTCTCATCCCCCGTTGGCTCCTGTTACGATGCATGATGGAAGATGTTTTTGAAGTCGTGACGGGATTCTAGGACCGCAAATAATCCTTCTAATAATATACCCTTAAGGGTGTATTTATAGCTTATATGTTCATAATTTGTTGGATTTTAATAATAATTCTTGATTTTATACCCTTTAGGGTGTATATTTTAATCATGAAAAGCATTGGAAAGACAATTCAGGAACTTCGAAAGAAAGCAGGGCTCGACCAGATTGAGTTTGCGAAGCGCGCCGGTGTCGGTCTTCGTTTCGTGAGAGAACTTGAGCAGGGTAAGACCACGGTCCGTATGGACAAGGTTAATCAGGTCCTTGATTTCTTGGGACATCACCTTGAGGTTGTGCGTAATGGTAAGGAATAATAAACGTAAAGCAGATGTTTTTTATCATGATCGTCTGGTCGGCATTCTGGAAGAAACAGACGAGGGATACAGGTTTGCCTACGCTACTGATTATCTGAAGACAGGTAAGCCAGTTTCTTTGTCTTTACCTTTGCGCAAAGAACCCTTTGAATCGACCACACTGTTCCCATTCTTCGCTGGAATGAATTCAGAAGGTTGGTACCGGGATATCGTGTGCGCGACAAGGAAGATTGATCCAACGGATGAGTTTGGGATTTTATTGGTGACAGGCGAGAACACGATAGGAGCTGTCAGTGTTCGGAAAAGTGGTGCGAAATGAAGAATGAAAGATCATCATGGCGTAAAGTTTTTGGTATTGATAGAGAGCCTTTTGTTGACTTGACGCTGGCTGGTGTTTCTCTTAAAGCGCAGGAGATGGTCGGGAAGATGTCCATTTCCGGCGTGCAGCCAAAACTTTCCGTCCGGCTTGCAGATAAAGACAATGAGCCTCGTTTGGAAGTCACTGGCGAGGGAGGGCAATATATTTTGAAACCTCAGGTGCAGGCATTTGCGCATTTGCCTGAGAATGAGGACTTGTGCATGACCATTGCCGATAACTTGGGTATTGATGTCCCCGAGCATTGTCTGGTGCATTTAAAAGACAAGAGCTTGGCGTATGTGGTCAAACGGTTCGATCGGGAAGGTCGTCGTAAAATCCATCAGGAAGATTTTGCGCAGATCCTCGGGAAAGAAAATAAATATGATGGCTCTGTCGAGGAGATTGGTCGCAAGCTCAAGGAAGTTTCTGAGGTTCCCGGACTTGATGTCCAGCTCTTCTTTGAGCGAGTTGTGTTCAATTTTCTTATCGGTAACGGTGACGCGCATGTGAAGAATTATTCGGTCATTTATAACGAAGAAGGGTTAGTGCGTCTTGCCCCGGCCTATGATCTAGTTTGTTCTAGGATCGTTATTCCGCAGGAAGCAGACGAATCAGCGTTGACCATTAATGGAAAAAAGAGTCGGCTCAAAAGGAAGGATATGGATCTTCTGGCAGAATATTTTGGCATTCCGGAGAAAATACGATTTGCTAAGTTTGTGGGTCAGAAAGAAATTTCTTGTTCGAGAATTAAAGAGTCGTTGCTTCCTAAGAATATGGCCAAGGACTTTGAAGGTCTCTTTATCGAACGGTTTCAGCGAATGGAATTGAAATAATCTAGCCGTTCCAATATTTCCCTGAATAGTAATCCTGCTCTAATCAATAATATCCTTCAAAAGAGAATCGTTATTTAGAAGAAACGTTTTCTTAAAACCTTCCTCGAGCCATTGACACGGGCTATTTCATAGGGCATACTTTCACTATCATTATTAATGAGAGAAGAAAATTAGAATTAGGAAAGAACCTATGATGCCCTTTAAGCAAGCAAGCAAGCAAGCAAGCAAGCAAGCAGTACGTTGGATAGCTTCCTTTGTATCTGTTACCTTCTTTTTTTCGTGTTTAACCTTCCCTAATATAGGTCGTGCTCAGGAAATGCCATGGATGTCCAAACCTGGGGTTATGGTTCATTTAGGCCCTGAGTTTACCCCTGCTCACTTAAAGGGAATTGTCATCCATCCTGAAAATGCCCTTAAATTTGATTTTATTATTTATAAAGGGGATAAAACCTTAAACCAAGAAGAGAAGAAGCAGGAATATACTAAACTTACAAAGTATTTCTTGGCCTCTTTGGCTGTACCCGACGAGGATCAATGGGTTAACCTTTCGCCTTATGAAAAAGATCGTATTATTAAAGAAGATTTTGGAAAAACGGAAATGGGCCGAGACCTTTTGGCTCAAGATTACATGCTGAAACAAGTCACCGCTTCATTAATTTATCCGGAAAGCAATTTAGGCAAGAAGTTTTGGGAGAAGATTTATTCTCAAGCCCAAGCGCAATATGGAACAAGTAATGTTCCGGTTAATACCTTTAATAAGGTGTGGATTGTCCCGGATGATGCTTTGATTTATGAAAAAGGTAATACTGCTTATATTTTGAAACATCATTTAAAAGTAATGTTAGAAGAAGATTACTTGTCTTTGCAAAAGCATAGCGGCATTCAGCATGCTGTCATGCCTGAACGTCTTAGTCGGGCATCTAGTAGTTCAGCAAGTTCTGGATCCCCGACAAAAGCATTCGGGGATGACAGAATTATGGATGATAAAACCCATTCTGTTTCCTCCAGGATAGTCAAAGAGATTGTGTTGCCCGCTCTGGAAAAAGAAGTCAATGAGGGAAAGAGTTTTGCAAGTCTTAGACAAGTTTATAGTGGAATGCTTTTGGCCGCCTGGTATAAACGTGCACTCAAGGAATCTTTATTAAGCAAAATTTATGCCAATAAGTCTAAGGTTAAGGGAGTTGATCAAGACCCTAAGACCAATGAAGAAATCTATCAGCAATACTTAAAAGCTTACAAGAAAGGTGTCTTTAATTTTATTAAGGAAGATGTGGACAAGTATTCTCATCAAACTATTCCCAGAAAATACTTCTCAGGTGGGACAAGAGGGGATGAAGCTTTAATTACTGAGAAAGGATTTGATCATATCCGAACAAAAACATTAACAACTGAGGATAATGCTCAATTGATTAATGATGAGCCTAAATTAGACATGGCTGCTATTGGAGTGGCCGAGACTTCTCAGATGACGAAAGTGAATCGTAACTTTTCTCGAGAGAAGGTTCCTTATGCAGAACTTCAAAAGTTAGCAAATAGTTTAGAGGAGCATCCAATTGTTGAACCTGGAGGGAGATATCGCAATGAGGAGTATATTGACACAAATGGTCATAAAAGAAACATAATGGAATATCGCAGACCATCTGTAGAAGTTGGGTTACTGTTTCAAGGGCATGGTTTAAGAAAACCAGGAGGGCCAGGGCGTACGGTTTTAGCGAATCTTTTAGGGTTATTAATAAATGGAATTGATAAGAGTGAGACATTTTATACAGGCTCTGTCACTAATCCAGAGGGTAGGTATTATGAGAGCGAAGCAAAAGCAGAGGGTGATTATATCTTGGTTAGTAAGGCAGCTATAGAAATACCCCAAGCAGGGCTTGATATTGATGATTTTGAATACGTCATTGTTGCTCCCACGGCGTACCCTATTATCGGCCAATTGCAAGCAATGTCGGATGAAGGGAAATTTATCAAAAGATTTCGTTTTATTAAGGCTTTTGATAAAGAAACAGGTAAAGGATGGGGAGATATTTTAAAAGAGATTGCCATAGAAAAGGGTCTGATAACTGTTTCAGGTAGTCAAATCAAGAATGGGGATCCAACACAATCTAGAATGGATGCAGCCATGACGGCAAAGGGAATGGAAGAATATGAGGCAATTTTAAATCAATTGACACCTGAACAAATGGCTATGTATGAGAGAGGAGGGGCTCGGATAAGTGAGGATAGAACGGTATTCGGGAAGGTGGCGGACACAGGTAGGTTTCTTTTTCTAAAGCCACAACAGATTCTTAACTTGTCTGATAATATTTCTTTAGTTGATCGTGAATCAGGAAGAATTTCTAAAGTCAGCCAGATTAAGAATCAAAAGAAATTCAAAACAGAACTTATACAAGGCAGTAATCGAGAGATTTACAGTGAATATATGATCCTTTTAGAAATAGGTAGACCGCTCGGGGTTTATATTTCTTATTCTGTATTTTCTGTAGAATACGTAGTCGGTAAAGATGGATATTCTTATAGACAAACAACAAATGGTTTTGGTTCGAGGGGGGCATGGTTTAGGCAAATTAACGGTTCAGAAGAAAGAATGCCTGATGGCTTTGAAGTCAAACCTGCTTTTTTTGCCAACTTATCTTTTATTAAAAGGATTATGTTAGGCTTTGCTGCACTTGGGTTAGTCGGTGTAGGTGTTTTTATGAAGTATAGCAACAAAACGAAAGTACCTGAACCCAATCAAATCCCTACGCCACAGCAATTAAGAATTAAGAATACAGTAAGTGTTGAGCAAAGAACTGATGGGGTAATTATTCAAAAACAGGATTTGAATCTACCAAAAGTAATTGATATGTCTAAACTAGAAAATGAATTGAGGGCACGATTGGCGAAAAACGGAGAATTGTCTGGGCCTATTTCTTTTGAACAAAATGGCGAACTTTTATTTATTAAACGGGATCAAAATAGTTTTTGGTTTATTGAACATCTAGATGGTCGGTTTGCAGAAGCGTTGCCTGATCGTATTATAGAAATCTTTAAGAGAGCGGAAGAAAGGAAACAAGATTTACCTAATGGTAAGATTGAAAGCTCTGATAAAGAGGGAGCTTTATTGGATGCCACGAAAGGTGGTATCGATTTTAACGCCGCTAATTTAAATTTACAGATTAAACGTGATGGTAAAGGTGTTCCATTACCAATTGCTCAGCAAGATTTAGAAAATATCAACATTAACGGCTTAATTCCGATTATCCTTGAAATTAAACCCGTTATTGAAACCCCCTTATTAGCCCAGCTTCAATCCGGCACAGAGCCACAGCTAGCTAAGATTTAATTTTAATGAATATCTTATCCCGATTAGCGCTTTCGATTGGAAACAATGTCATCCCTCTGATTGGTGTTTATTATTTTCATTGGGATGCGATGTATACTTTTCAAGTCTATGTCATTGAGTACTATATTCTTGTATTGTTTGATGCGATAGAAGTTCAGAGAGAGGATAAAGATATCCTAGAAAGTCTAGGCAGCATATTACTTCAAGGAGGCGCGCCGATTCTCTATATTGCTTTCATTCCGATGTTTAATTATAACCTCAAGTTTTATCCATGGTTAAGCTTATGGACAATTGCCAGTTTGCTTACTGCCCAGTATGGAATTTCTTATATTTCAAATCTTTATCTTAAACATAAAATCCCGCAATGAGAGGAATGTTTTGCCATGGTAATGGCCCGTTTGGCTATTATTATGCTTATTGTGTGTCTTGGCGCCTTTGGTGATGCCAAGACTATAGTCTTTGTAATGGTATATCTAAAGATTTTATTTGGCTTCTGGCTTGCTGGTGGTTTTGTCAATGATCCTCGTTGGAAAGAAACTAACAAAAAAGATAGGTGAAGGCGTAATGCTAACTCATGGTGAGAATATAAGAATTGTATTTATCATTATATTTTCTTTATTGTTCTGTCATTTAGTGTCCGCTGAGACAATTCAATTAAAATCTGGCGTAACAACGGAAGGTAAGATTATTGAATTAACAGACGACCACGTTGTTATCGATAAAGGAAAGAATAATACCTATCGTTATAATTTTAACGATGTTGAGGATAAAACTCTTCAGCTTCTTAAAAGTCTTCCTAAAGTCCAGCGTCAAAAGATTGATTCTAATTTAGTAGGGCCACAGAATTATCAACAGCCCCAGGTGAAGGTCAGTATCAAACCTCGCGTTCAACAAGCTGTTGATTCTGACATGGAAGATATTAAAAAGGCTGAAGGGTTCTTTCAAAAGAAAGATTATGATTCTGCAATGCCGATTCTAAATAAGCTTATTGAAAGAGGTTCCAATAATTATTTTGTCTATTGGTTAAGAGGGCGATGTTTAGATGGCAAGAATAACAACGACGACGCGCTTAAAGATTATTTCAAAGCGTTAGAAATAAATCCTGAAAAAGCTAAGAAGACTTATAAAGCCATTGCGGCTATTTATTTGGCCAAAGGTGACTATGATGAAGCTATTACTCAATATAATAAATACCTTATGTATTTCTCAGAAGACGGGGAAGCTTATTATGGTTTAGGGTATGCGGATTTTAAAAAAGGTTTTTATAATAATTGTCTCTACTATGTTAATAAGGCCGCGTCTTTCAATGTTCAGGACACTTTGAATTTAGTAACACAAATTGGTCAAATGCAAATCCAAGGGAAAAAGAAATTGTTAGAAGAACCTCGGGAGAAGATGGTCGATAATAATACTTTAATATTTTTAATTATTATTTCTGCGATTGTTTTGTACGTTCTTTTTGCTTTTAAGGGAGTCAAAATAGAGGCCCCCTTCGATGGTCATATTAGTGAACCAACCTTTAAAGGATACGATAGAATATAAGAATCGGAAGCGGACATTGAGTCTTTTCGAAACACAGCTGTCCGGTAAATTAAAAGGGGAACCGCTGCCATTGTGTTAAAATTGAACTTGTATTATTTACCTTTTAGCATATACTTATTACTAACTATTAGTTGATAGGTAAATATAGTATGCAGACAAAACAAGATCAAATTATCGAATTCATAAAAAAGAACGGCGGCTTTGCAAGTTCTGGTGAACTTATCAAGGGCGGCTTTTATAAAGCAGTCATTTATTCAGCGCTTAAATCCGGACTTATTGATCGGGTTCGCCATGGCGTCTATGGTCTTGCTGGAACCCTTGATTTTGCCCATCCTGACCTTGTTACGGCATCCATTGTTGTTCCTAATGGGGTTATTTGTCTGATCACAGCTCTTTCATTTTATGAAGTGACCGATGAGATTCCTCGACAGATAGATATTGCTGTTACTAAAGGTTATCGGGATAAGGTTACGGACAAACTTCCTCTGAAGCTGTATTACTTTTCGAGGTTGACATGGAAACAGGGGATGGAAGAACATGATATCGATGGACAAAAAATAAAGATTTACAGTCTTGCCAAGACCATCGCTGATTGTTTCAAATTTCGAAATCAGATAGGAATGAATATAGCTAGATCGGCTCTTAAAAACGCTTTGGAGCAGAAGAAGGTGGATCATCGGGAGATCATGAAGTATGCATCAATCTGCCGGGTAACCAATATTATAAAACCAATTTTAGAAACATTGATATGAAGAAAGAGATCAAAAATATTGAAGGGTCTGTCCGCGCCAAGCTGGATAATAAAAGAAAAGAACTTAATATTCCATTCTTGCAAATATTGCGGACCTATGCCATGGAGAGGTTCCTTTATCGTTTAAGCAAGGCTATTTTTGCCGATGATTTTGTCTTAAAAGGCGCGCTCTTGTTTACTGCGTGGAAAGTGAGCGAGAGAAGGACTACGCTCGATATTGATCTTTTGGCCCATTACAGTAATCAAATCTCTGCTATCGAGAAGGTCGTTAAAGATGTTTGTGCTGTTGATGTGACTCTTGATGGACTGCGTTTTGATCCCACCTCTGTTATTGGGACCAAGATTAAGGAAGATGCAGATTATGAAGGAGTGAGGGTGAAGTTTGTTTCCTTTTTGGGAAAGTCACAGATTCCCATGCAGATCGATTTTGGTTTTGGCGACACTGTTTATCCAAGCCCAAAGATGCTCACTTATCCTGTTATCCTTGATTTTCCGGCGCCGAGAATTAAGGGGTATGCTCCTGAGACTGTTGTGAGCGAGAAATTCGAAGCAATGGTGCAGTTAGGTGCATTAAACAGCAGAATGAAGGATTTCTATGATGTATGGCTTTTGATGCGTCAGTTTTATTTTAAAGGACCTAATCTTACAGAGGCGCTCAAGAGAACTTTCGAGCATAGAAAGATTGAATTGCCTCAGGGGCAACGGTTATTGGTCGATGAGATTTATGATGAAAAATCCGATCGTCAGACGTTATGGAAAGCCTTTTTAAAGAAGAGTGGTATTGAACACGCGCCTGAGAAACTGGTGGTTGTGGCCAAGGAGATTGAAGGTTTTCTTAGGGGACCAGTTGAGGCTGTAAAGGCAGGAATAGTTTTTCATGACCAGTGGCAAGCTCCTGGTCCATGGAAGGCTGGTGTGAAGAATTAATAACCCAGATTAGGTCCCAGCCATTTTTCGACGAGAGGTAGTGGCATGTTCTTGCGATGGGCGTAGTCGATGGTTTGATCTTTGTTGATTTTGCCGATGGCAAAGTATTTGGACTGAGGGTGGGCAAAGTACATGCCGCAGACAGCGGCGGTAGGGAGCATGGCAAAGCTTTCAGTTAGAGTAATGCCGGTATTTTGAGTGGCGTTTAATAGTTTAAATAAGGTTGCTTTTTCGGTATGGTCTGGACATGCAGGGTAACCTGGTGCCGGACGGATACCACGATATTTCCCCAGAATCAAATTCTCCATAGTGGATTTCTCGTCAGCGGCATAACCCCACAGTTCTTTACGGACCTTCTCGTGAAGTAGTTCGGTAAAGGCTTCGGCTAGACGATCAGCGATAGCCTTAGCCATAATACTTTTATAATCATCGAAATCCTCTTCGTAACGTTTGACCATTTCATCAAGGCCGATGCCGGTGGTGACGGCAAAGGTTCCGATGTAGTCTTTGACTCCGGAAGATCGAGGAGCGATGTAATCGGCATGGGACAAAAGGGGTTGATTGTCGTTGACGATGATCTGTTGGCGCAGGTTGTAAAAGGTATCCAGAATAGTCTTTCGAGTATCATCCGTATATAGTTCAATATCATCACCGACGCTGTTCGCAGGGAAGAATCCGATAACGGCGTTGGCTTTCAGCATTTTCTTGGCAATGATGTCATCGAGCATGGTATTGGCATCGTTATAGACACGCGTCGCTTCAGCCCCCAAGAGAGGATCTTTAAGAATTTGAGGGAATTTACCGCCGAGCTCCCAGGTGATAAAGAAGGGGGACCAGTCGATGTATTGACGGATTTCGTTGAGGTCAAAATCGTTAAAGGTTTTAAGTCCCAGGAAGGAAGGTTTAGTAATAACCGTCTTCGTCCAGTCAGTGATTAAGGATTTCTGACGAGCTTTTTCAAGAGGGACAAAGGATTTGGCGGACTGACGGCTTTCGTGTTCAATGCGTAAGTTTTTATAATCTTCCTTGGTTTTATCAATTAAGCCCTGTTTTAGCTGAGGATCTGTGAGGGATCGGCAAACACCGACGGCCTTAGAAGCATCCTTGCTGTGAATAACAGGTCCTTGTTTGTAAGCAGGTTCAACCTTAACAGCGGTATGAGCCGGGGAAGTGGTTGCCCCGCCAATCAACAGAGGAAGGGTAAGTCCCTGACGTTCCATTTCAGAAGCGACATAGACCATCTCGTCTAACGACGGGGTAATTAAACCAGACAGACCAATCATATCGGCATGATGAGCCTTGGCTTCATCAAGAATTTTCTGACAGGGCACCATGACGCCTAGATCAATGATCTTAAAACCATTACAGGCCAGAACAACTCCGACGATATTTTTACCAATATCATGGACGTCGCCTTTGACGGTAGCCATCACCACGGTTCCGGCCACCTTCATGTCGCTTTTATTCTTTTCCTGTTCGATAAAGGGAGTCAGGTACGCAACAGCTTTCTTCATCACGCGAGCGCTTTTGACAACCTGAGGCAGAAACATTTTACCGGCGCCAAAGAGATCTCCGACGACGTTCATCCCGTTCATCAAAGGACCTTCGATCACATCGAGTGGACGGGTGGTGTTTTGTCTAGCCTCTTCGGTGTCAACATCAATAAATTCGACAATCCCTTTAACCAGGGCATAGGAAAGACGTTCTCCGACGGGAAGTTTTCTCCAGGCGAGGTCTTCCTGAACTTTTTCGCCACCGGATTTGACGGTTTCTGCAAATTTAATCAGGCGCTCAGTAGCGTCTTCACGACGATTCAGAAGAACATCTTCAATGATTTCCAGAAAGTTCTTGGGGATCTGATCGTAGACGGTAATCATCCCCGCATTGACAATTCCCATGCTCATGCCTTCCTTGATGGCGTGATAGAGAAAGGCAGAGTGCATCGCTTCGCGCACAGGATCATTGCCACGAAAGGAGAAGGAGACGTTGGAGACACCTCCAGAAATTAAACAGCCAGGACAGGCGGCTTTAATCAGACGCGTGGCTTCAAAGAAATCCTTCGCATAGTTGTTGTGCTCTTCAATGCCGGTGGCAATCGCAAAGATGTTAGGATCAAAGATAATATCTTCCGGCGCAAAGCCAATGTCTTCGACGAGAATCTTATACGCGCGTTTGCAAATGCTGACGCGCTTTTCAACGGTATCCGCCTGACCCTTTTCATCAAAGGCCATGACCACGGCAGCAGCTCCATAGTAAAGAACCTTCTTGGCTTGTTCTCGAAAAGGAGCTTCCCCTTCTTTGAGGCTGATTGAGTTTACGACGGACTTGCCTTGGACGCATTTCAGTCCTGCTTCAATCACCGACCACTTCGAGGAGTCGATCATGATAGGGATCTTGGAAATATCAGGCTCAGAGGCGATTAGGTTGAGGAAGGTGGTCATCGCTTCCTGAGAGTTGAGCATCGCCTCATCCATGTTGATATCAATCATCTGGGCGCCGTTGTCCACCTGTTGACGGGCCACGACTAAGGCATCATCAAGTTTTCCGGCAATAATCAGACGAGCAAATTGTTTGGAACCTGTCACGTTGGTGCGTTCACCGACGTTAATAAAGTTGCTATCCTCGCGGACAATCAAGGGTTCTAATCCAGAGAAGGAGCTGTGAGGCGTGATGTTAGGCACAATCCGAGGAGCAATATCCTTGACCGCATCCGCCATCGCCTTGATGTGAGCAGGTGTTGTTCCACAGCAGCCTCCTAAGATATTCAACAGGCCGCTGGTGGCAAATTCTTTAATAATATCGGCCATCTCCCTGGCTTCTAAATCATATTCCCCAAAGGCATTGGGAAGTCCGGCATTGGAGTAGCAGCTAATATGGGTATCAGCGACGCGGGAGAGTTCTGCAATATATTGTCTCATGTCCCTGGGACCTAAGGCGCAGTTAAGTCCGATGGCAATAGGTTTGGCATGTTTGACGGAGATCCAGAAGGCTTCCGTTGTTTGTCCTGACAAGGTGCGTCCGCTGGCGTCCGTAATCGTTCCGGAGATAATCAGAGGTAATTTGTAGCCGATCTTATCGCTGTATGTTTCAATCGCATAAATAGCAGCCTTGGCATTAAGGGTATCGAAGATCGTTTCAATCAATAAAATATCCACACCACCGTCGATGAGTCCTCGTAGTTGTTCTGTGTAGGCTTCTACCAGTTGATCAAAGCTGACGCCACGAAAGGCTGGATTATTCACATCAGGAGAGATGGAGGTGGTGCGCGTCGTCGGTCCAATTGCTCCGGCAACGAACCGCGGTTTACTTGGATTTTCTTTGGTCAATTTCTCAGCCGCTTTCTTAGCGACTCGGGCAGAGGCGACGTTAAGCTCATAGACCAAGTGTTCCATCTTATAATCCGCCATGCTGATGCTGTTGCTGTTAAAGGTATTAGTCTCGACGATATCAGCACCGGCCGCTAAATATTGGCTGTGAATTTCTTCGATGATCTGAGGTTGGGTCAGAGATAGAAGGTCGTTGTTGCCTTTGATATCGCTATCCCAGTTCTTAAAACGTTCGCCACGGTATTGAGCTTCGGTGAGTTTATGTTTCTGAATCATGGTTCCCATCGCCCCATCGAGGATAAGGATCCGTTCCTTCAGAATCTTCAGTAAAATGTCGTTGGCAGGGGTATATTTCATCGACCAAGAGTAAGAGAAATCAGAGGACTTGTCAAACATTTCTTCCGTCAGATAAGTATGAATAATTGTGTCCCAACTATTTGTTATGGAAATTGACAAGGAGAGAGCCTTTGTCTATTATAGGCACCTATGGATATTTTACTTCTCTCCCGTATTCAATTTGCCCTCACCGTCATGTTTCATTATATCTATCCACCCTTGAGTATCGGTTTGGGGATGGTCTTGGTTATCATGGAGTCCATGTCTATTTTTACCAAGAATCCTCTGTATCATCAGATGACTAAATTCTGGGTGAAGATTTTTGGACTCATCTTTGCGATAGGCGTCGCAACAGGTATTGTGATGGAATTTGAATTTGGAACCAATTGGGCGACCTATTCTCGTTATGTCGGAGATATTTTCGGCAGTGCTTTAGCCGCAGAAGGGGTGTTTGCGTTCTTTTTAGAATCAGGATTCTTGGCGATATTACTTTTCGGCTGGGATAAGGTCAGTCCTAGGATGCATTGGATTTCGACGATGTTGGTGTGTTTGGGCGCTCATTTTAGTGCGGTATGGATTGTGGTCGCTGGTTCCTGGATGCAGACTCCAGCAGGATATCATATTGTCACTCAAGGCTCCCATGTCCGGGCTGAAATTACAGATTTCTGGGCGATGGTTTTTAATCCTTCGTCGATGGAAAGACTAGCCCATGTCTTGTCAGGAGCCTGGGAAACAGCCGCGTTTATGGTTTTAAGTATCAGCGCTTTTTATTTATTAAAGAAGAAGCATATCGCATTTGCCAAGGCGTCCATGAAGGTGGCCTTAGCGATGGCGGTCATTGCTTGCCTAGGTCAAATGATAACAGGACGGATTAGTGCAGAGGGGGTTGCCAAGCGTCAGCCGGCTAAGTTAGCGGCCATGGAAGGTCATTACGCGGCGCAGGCTCCAGCGGATTTTTATATTTTGGGTATCGTCGATGATAACAAGTCTGAGGTTAATGGGCTAAAAATTAAAGGAATGCTCAGTTATTTGACTACCGGTGATTTTAATAAACCAGTCCAAGGGTTGGAATCATTTAAGAAAGAAGATAGGCCCCCTGTTGCCATTGTTTTTCAGTCGTATCATGGGATGATTATAATTGGAATAGTGTGTATGTTCTTAGTCTTTACCGCGGTTATTCTTCTTTGGCAAAAGCGTTTATTTGAATCGACTTGGTTTTTGAAGCTTTTGGTTCCGGCTGTTCTTTTACCTCAATTGGCTAATCAATTAGGCTGGATCACCGCAGAAGTTGGTCGACAGCCATGGATTGTGTATGGACTTCTTAGAACATCAGAAGCTTTATCTAAATCGGTGCAGGCGAATGCCGTGCTGACGTCGTTGATTATGTTTACTTTAATTTATACATTGTTATTTGTACTGTTTATATTTTTATTGGATCAGAAGATTAAACATGGGCCGGAAGGATTTGAGCATGATATCGATACTCAAATGCATCGGGCCTAGCAACAGGGGACTATGGATCTACATTTAATCTGGTTTATTTTGGTGGGAGTTTTATTAGCCGGTTACGCCATTCTTGATGGTTTTGATTTAGGCGTGGGGGCCTTGCATCTTTTTGCTAAAGGAGATCAGGAGCGCCGGCTGATGATTAACTCTATTGGTCCCGTCTGGGATGGAAATGAAGTGTGGTTAGTGACGGGAGGGGGTGCCTTGTTTGCCGCTTTTCCGGATGTCTATGCGACGCTGGCATCAGGATTTTATCTCGCTGTTTTCTTATTGATTTTTGCCTTAATTTTTAGGGCTGTGGCGATCGAATTTAGAAGCAAACAGGCTTCTGCCGTCTGGCGTCAATCGTGGGATGTTGCTTTTTCAGTGGCAAGCATCTTATCGGCATTCTTATTTGGCGTTGTCATCGGTAATTTAATCTGGGGAATTCCATTGGGGGCTGATAAAGAATTTCAGGGAACCTTTTTTGGGCTTCTTCATCCTTATGCCTTGTTAACAGGAGTGATGGTTCTTTCTGTCTGTATGATGCACGGCGCTATTTATGTGGTCATGAAGACACAAGGGGAACTTCATGATAAAGCCAGGGGATGGGTTAAGAACTGTATCATTTTCTTTATGATCATGTATGTTCTTCTGACCATGGTGACGATGCTTTACGTTCCTAAAATGGTGGAACATCTCAAAGCGTATCCCATTTTATTTTTAATTCCTGTTGTCAAACTTCTGGTGATTGCGAATATTCCCAGGGAGATTTATCACAAACGGGATTTTCTGGCGTTTCTTTCCTCGTCGGTCGCTATTGTTCTTTTTATGTTCTTGTTTGGGGCCGGTATTTTTCCTAACATGGTCTTATCGAATCCTCTTCCTGAAAATAGTTTAACCATTTATAATGCCTCTTCGTCCATCAAGACGCTGCAAACGATGTTCACGATTGCTTTAATCGGCATGCCTGTTGTCTTAGCCTACACCATTAGCATTTATTGGATTTTCAGGGGTAAGGTTAAGCTTGACAATCACAGTTATTAATAGAAAGAAGTGAGATTATGAGTTCCACAAATCCATTTGGTTTATCAAAAGTTAAGAACGTCGTCGCTGTATCCTCCTGCAAGGGCGGGGTTGGTAAGTCGACGATTGCCGTAGGTTTAGCCCGCTCCTTATCCGCTAAAGGGCTTAAGGTAGGATTATTGGATGCGGATATTCACGGCCCATCTCTTCCGACGCTTTTTAATCTTTCTTCGGCCGATGTTTTTATTAATGAATTTAAAATGGCTGTTCCGGTGGAAGCGGAAGGCTTAAAATTGATGTCTTTTGGTTTTCTTCTTGGCGATGCCCCTGCGGTGATGCGTGGACCGATTGTGGCTAGTTACATCCAACAGTTACTTCTTCAAACGGATTGGGGAGTGCTTGATTACCTGATCATTGATATGCCCCCGGGTACGGGAGATATTCAATTGACGATTACGCAGTCTATTCGTTTAACAGGGGCTGTGATCGTCACGACTCCTCAGACATTATCGCTCGTCGACGTCGCTAGAGGGATCCTGATGTTTGAGAAAGTCAAGGTGCCCATTCTAGGCGTTGTTGAGAACATGGCGTATTTTGTTTGTGATTCTTGCTCTAAGAAACATGAGATCTTTGGGGCTCGACAAAGTCTTCAGAAGCGTTTTGGGACAAAGATTTTAGGGGAGATTCCCCTTCTTCCTGGTCTTAGTCTGGGCAAGTACATGTCCAGCGTAGCCGACGCTTTATTAGTTGCCATCGACGATCAAGGCAAGGAAAAGGATGGGGTTCCTCAGGTGAGTTTTGATGAAAAAAGTATTGTGTTAAGTTATAAGGATGGAAGAAAGATTGTTTTGGATAATCGACAGGTGCGCTTAGCCTGCCAATGCGCCGTCTGTGTGAATGAAATGACAGGGCAGAAAGTTCTAAATCCTGCCAAGGTGCGTTTGGATATTGCCCCGAAAGAAATCACTCCGTTAGGAAATTATGCCGTCGGCATTAATTGGAACGATGGTCACTCGTCGGGAATCTTTCCGTATAGTTTACTTGAGCATTTGAGCTAATTCGCCATTATCATGCATCTCAACGACGATGTCGCAGCCGCCGATGAATTCCCCATTGATAAAAATCTGAGGTAGGGTGGGCCAATTGGTGAATTCTTTGATGCCTTGACGAATGTCTTCGGAAGCAAAGACATTATGGTCTTTGATGGGAAGATTATAGGATTGTAAGATTTGGATAGCTTTGGCAGAAAATCCGCACATAGGAGTATCCAGGGTTCCCTTCATATAGATCACAATCTTGTTGTTCTTGATATCGTTCTCGATGGTTTGACGTAATTGGGGTGTTAACATTTTGATCCCTTTCTGTTCTTATGTCGTTCCCGAATGTTTTAGTCGGGAACCTAGAAGTTTAGCTAACCCTGGATCCCCGACAAAAGCATTCGGGGATGACAATATCATCTAAAATCCATATTGTGACTTCACTTCAGCCCATTTGGCTGGCGTGAATGTTTTTAAACCCAAGGCATGGACGGTTTGGAAAATATCTTTCAGAGCCGTCATAACCATTTGTTTAATATCAGCCCCTGAAACCCGTCTCATAACCATCGAACGAATCTCATCTGAGAGAATGAGTATTTCACAAATCGCCTGGCGTCCCCAATAACCCGTCATACGACAATTCTTGCAACCGCC
>JADFYF010000187.1 GCA_015233165.1 Candidatus Omnitrophota bacterium | reverse complement strand
CTTAGCTATTATTTTCTATAAAATCTGGTAATTTTTTATTAGTGCTAAGGAGGCGTTGCTGTGAAAAGAAATATCATTATTATCGTCGGAATTCTTATCCTGGCAGCCCTGGTTTTCGGCCTCTCCAGGAAGGCGAATGTCAACAAAATGGTGAGGCCAATCAAATCTGTGACCTTTAAGAAGACTCGCTGGACATCCTTTTGGGAGAAATACTGATAAGCTCTAATCCAAAACTTCATCATCTTCGCATGCCTCTGCCCCCATTGGTCAGCCGAAGGTAATCAAAGAAATTTTCTTATCTTTTTTTCACATCAATGCTGAGCTCTCTCATCCCACGAGGCACCATAATCCTTAAAAATCAATACGCCCAAAATGGGAAAGATGCGAAAGATGTCCCGACGGCAAGACTTTGAAATGATATATTACCCTTCACAGGCATCCTGTTCTCTCTGCGTGACTATGTGTCATTGACATTTGATGCCGATTATTAAGATGGCTTCTCGAAAGCAAGGCTCTCCCTCACGTTTCAAAGTGTTACGAACGCAGCCTGAGCAGATTCCCGTTGATGGTCTGATAGGCATCGCAGGGCGACCAGCACCCTGGACAATGGCCGGTCTTACAGGCATGATGCAGGACTGCGACATCTTTTCTGTTCCAGACGTCACCTAGCGTAAACAGGGGATCTTTGATATTGCCTATGGTCTTATCAAAGACCGCGCACGGAAACACATCGCCATAGGGATTGATGAAACAGGAAGCCGAAAGCGCCTGGCAAGGCAGGGGCGACTTACCAGAACGAAAAAAGGACTCGTAGAGCTTCAAGTAATTCTTCTGCAAATAATTCTTGAATGTTGATCCACCACCAACGACCGTCAAGGCCTTTTCAACATCCTTCATCAGCAAACTCTCATCCAGGCGGCCCAAATCTGTATTCGCATAATAATGGGATGAGGTCTGAAAAATATTGAAATTCATCATCTTGTCCGGATCAAAGTCTGGATAAACATCCCTGATTGAGCTGATTGTCTCGTCAATGGTCCCCAGGTTCCCGTGTGACAGCGTCATGCTAAGATACGGGCTGACTCCTGGCATGCCCCGTAACGCAATAAATGTTTCAACCGCATTCTTCCAGGAACCGGGAACCCCGCGCAGCCTATCATGGATCTGAGGTGGACCATCGACACTGATCGTGACAAAGAGCCTCGGGGGCTTGAGCTTGAGCATCTCCCCCACCCTCAAAAGAATGCGATCTTTCAGATATCCATTGGTCGGAAAATGCAACACACATAAATTTTTGCAGTGCTTCAACGTTACCCTTACGATATCGATGATATCTTCCCTTAAAAAAATCTCCCCGCCCGTCAATCCAACCCAAGAAAAATTGTTGGATTTCTTAAAAAACGCCTCAATCTCAGCCGTCGTTAATTCCGGGATCCTTGACCTCTTCCAGATAGAACACATGCCGCATTTGAGATTGCATCGATAAGTGATCGCAAAAGACAATTTAGACGGATACCTCAGGCGCATCACATTGGAACGTAAAACACGGGACAATAACCTTAATTCAGACAGCATGACCGGTCCTTATATAAAGAAGTTATTACGAGCTTGTGTCTCGAGAAAAAACCTGACGAAAAAAACAAGAAATATAAACGGGCAGCATTTTGCCGAAAACAATGTGCGACGAACCGTGGGCTCTTTTCAGCTCAAAAGAGGGGATTTCAACGATCTTCATCCTCCTCTTCAGGCACTGCATGGTCAGCTCCTGTTCGATCGCAAACGTGTCCTCTTGGAGATCCAATGCCAACGCTGCGCTCCTGCGTACTGCCCTGAAGCCGTTTTGAGTATCCGACAAACAAACACGCCAGCGGGTATTAATAATAAACGTGCTCAACATGTTCCCCACACGTCGGACCATCTCCTGAGGTGAACTTGACAGCTCTTCACTTCCGCCTTTGAATCTGGACCCCACCACCATGGCCACATCTTTATCGAATTCAAACG
>JADFYF010000186.1 GCA_015233165.1 Candidatus Omnitrophota bacterium | reverse complement strand
TTTTCATAATTGCCGGAGAAGATGCCTTTGATATTGACAACAACCTCACCCGTATCTGTGACACGCGTCGTTGCTGCTGTTTTCTCTTGAGCGCCGGCGCCGGCTAACGCGGGAACAGCTTTTGTATCCGTGGACTCTTCAGCAGCATTGACATCGTTAAACGATCCCATCCCTAAGGTCGTAACAGCTGCTAAGGTGACGGTGGCAACGCCTTTGCCAAAATACTTACCAATATTCCTTTGCCAGAAAGAACCTGTTTTCTTAACGTTGCCCTTGGCATCCATCGTCAGCGTCGCAACAGCATCCGCCGCGCTTGGCTGGGTCTTGGCTTCCTCTTGCAAGTTAAACTTAGCCACAATCGCACTTGGAACATCGACGCTGACTTCGCCATTAATAATCCAATCTAAATTTCTCTTATACGTCTGACCAAAGGCGGCCTGGATGAATTTATAGGCCGCTGTTGCAAAGGCCAGCTTTTCCTCTTCCGTGTGAATCCTGGCAACAGCAGGAGCGTCCTTGTCAGCGTCGGCGGCCTTCGGTTGAGGCGCATAGTAGGCAACAGCTGCTTCATAAAAATTTTTCTGTAACTGATCTAACTTCGTTGTTCCAAAGGCGGCTGTCGTCGTGCTTTCACCTAGGACGTCTAGGTTCTGCATCAAGGTGGCAATGGTTTCAATCGCTGTTTCAGGTTTGTCAAAGGCCTTGCTGTTTTCAGAGAGCTTAAATCCTCTGACCACCAATTGAATCTCTCCTGTAGGCGAAGACTGTAATCCAAAGGCGGCCAACAGCTGGGTATTCTCATCGACGGCAACCATGGGGATGGTAAAGGAATCGTTGTTTGCATTTTGAGCTAAAATTTCTAAGGACTGGGTCCGATCCTCGATGTTAACACTATGTCTTAACACCGTCTTGATATCCAAGGTGTCTTGACCGTTTAAAACAATGATCAGCCTGTCGCCGGTGGGTGTATGAAGATTAACGATCTGATCGCCCTTTACCCAAGGACGAGCCAGGGCAACCGTGGTGTCCTTACCATCGACCTGACCTGTTAACTCTTTGACCTGAGTATTGATTTCATCTCGGACAATTGTCATCCTCTGAGTATCTGGATCCAACCGACCAATCGCTACAGCTTCAATCGTCTGACCGTTTACGTCCAGATTGCTCTTGATCTCGACTAAGTTAGGTCCAATAAACTCGGCTCTGGCAATATCATTATCGGCAAGCACCATCAGGGCGATGGGGCTATTCACATCGTAACCTTCAGTAAAGTTGGTATCGGCAGCATAAATCTTTCCAAAATGATTCACCGCAACAGGGAATTGTTCAGGAACAAAAACATCTGAAGGCTGCAAGGTGATCGACGTGCTTCTTGAATTTACCTTAAAACTTACCGGCACGCTTTGCTTGTTCGTATAGACCACCTTCTGCTGACTGCCATTAAGCGCCATTGTTTCCTGGATGGTGGCTTCGGTATCAGAAACCTTTCCATTTTCAACCACATGACCGGGAATATTTTCAACCTTGGTCAGGGCGCCTTCGCGGTAACCGGCGGTTTCTAAAGGCAGGGTATCCGGATTGGTAGCCTTGATAGAGGCGATTAAAGCTTCGGGAGTCTCGACGTTGATCAAGGCGCTTGGAGCAGCGGCTGCTTCAAAATGGAAGGCCTCTAACGCTTTTAAGCTGGCGATCTCACTTCTGATCTTGTCCTGAGATGCCTGATTTAAAAGCCCAAAGACATCGCCCTTTTCGCTGAAGGCTGTCTGCAAACTCTTAATCATACGGTTGAAGGCTTCTTTGAAATGTTCATCCACGCCAAGGACACGGCCGTCGGTATTCTGATGGCGCATGAAACTGTCGTGCTCGGCTAATTGTTTGGCCAATTCATTTAACTTATGCTGAGCTTCCGGTTTGTCGCTGTTTAAAGCCACCAGCATACGGATATATTGCTGTTTGAAATTCTCAATCAGGTTCAATCGGGTTTCCAGATTCTCCTGCTTGGACTGGCCTTTGAGATTAGCCACCATCACAGGAACAAATCCCCCTAAGGTCT
>JADFYF010000185.1 GCA_015233165.1 Candidatus Omnitrophota bacterium | reverse complement strand
GAAAAAAGTTTTCACATCAAACCGGGTGAAGTTACTCCGGATAATAAATTAGGTGTTCAAGTGGCTCGTTGTATTGGGGCATGCGGTTTGGCTCCAGCTGTCGTCGTAGACGACGAGGTTATGGCCAAGGTTAGTGCTTCGGATATCGAAGGTAAGATTACTGCAAAAACAGGAGTTCATTCATGAATCGTCAAGATCTAAAAACGATGGCTGATCAGATGGTAGCCAAGAAAAGTCAGTATAAAAAAAAGGTTTGTGTGTGTTGTGGAGCTAGCTGTTTGTCATCCGGTGGTGAGGCTGTTTTAAAAAAACTCCAAAGTGAAGTTAAAGAAAAAGGGTTGGAGAATGAAGTGGAAGTTGTTCCCACTGGCTGTATGGGACCCTGCAATCAGGGGCCGTTAGTTAAGGTGATGCCCGATAATACGATTTATCAAAAAGTTGAAGAAAAAGATGTCGCTCCTGTTGTGGTCCAAAGCCATCTGATCGAAAATAAACCTGTTGAATCGAAGGTTTTATTCGCTGATTCCAGACAGAAGGTTTTCTTAAACTCTGCGGAAGACCCTTTCTTTAAGAGACAGATGAAGGTTGTTTTAAGAAATTGTGGCGATATTAATCCTGAGTCGATTGAGGATTTTATTTCTAATGGTGGGTATAAATCTTTAGATAAAGTTCTCTTTCAGATGTCCCCTGAAGAGGTTATTGCAGAAATTAAACATAGCCGTTTACGTGGTCGTGGTGGGGCAGGTTTTCCCACAGGGCTTAAATGGGAAACGGTGTATAAATATGTTTCTGATCAGAAATATGTCATTTGTAACGGAGATGAAGGGGATCCTGGAGCTTTCATGGATCGTAGTGTTCTAGAAGGAAATCCTCATCGGGTTTTAGAAGGAATGGCGATTGCCGGTTATGCCGTCGGAGCAAGTCAGGGGTTTGTCTATATCCGTGGAGAATATCCCTTGGCTATCAAACGTTTTGAAATGGCTATTAAACAGGCCAAGAAGTTAGGCTTGTTAGGTGAAAGTATTTTAGGAAGTAACTTTAAGTTTGACGTAGAAGTTCGTATCGGAGCAGGGGCCTTTGTTTGTGGTGAGGAAACAGCTCTTATTGCCTCTATTGAAGGAAAACGAGGAACCCCTCGTCCACGTCCACCATTCCCGGCAGAGGTGGGATTATGGGGAAAACCGACCTTGATTAATAACGTCGAGACCTTTGCCTCCATTACTCCAATCATTAAAAACGGTGGGGAATGGTATAGCGCTATTGGAACGCCTAAAAGTGCAGGGACAAAGGTTTTTGCCTTGGCAGGAAAAATTAATTATTCAGGATTGATTGAAGTTCCTATGGGAACATCATTAAGAGAAATTGTTTTTGATATCGGAGGAGGAATCCCGGGTGATCGGGACTTTAAAGCAGCTCAAACCGGAGGCCCCTCAGGTGGTTGTATTCCTAAAGAGTTTCTAGATGTTAATGTCGATTATGAGTCCTTAGTTGCCTTAGGCTCAATTATGGGTTCAGGTGGACTTATCGTCATGGATGATACGTCAGACATGGTCGATGTGGCTAAATTCTTTATGGAATTCTGTATGGATGAATCGTGCGGGAAATGCGTCCCTTGTCGAGTGGGAACAAAGATGATGTATGACTTGTTAAGCAAGATTTGTGCGCGTCAAGGAACTCCCGATGATCTTAAGAAGTTAGAAGAGTTGGCCCTTCTTGTAAAGGAGACCAGTCTTTGTGGTTTGGGAATGTCTGCACCGAATCCATTGTTAAGCACATTAAAATACTTCAGACATGAATATGAGAGTTATGTGAATAACCCAGTGAATAAGGTTACTCATTAAGTTTTTTTCCAGAGGAGAAGGTATGGCAAAAATAACACTGACGATCGATGAAAAACAAATTGAAACGGAAACAGGTAAGACCTTATTAGAGGTGTGTCGAGAAAATAATATCGATATTCCGACGATGTGTCATCTAGATGGTTTAACCGACGTGGGCGCCTGTCGCTTATGTGTGGTTGAAATTGTAGGAACACCTAAACTCTTACCAACCTGTACGACGAAGGTTC
>JADFYF010000184.1 GCA_015233165.1 Candidatus Omnitrophota bacterium | reverse complement strand
GACGTGATTCCTGCTGGTTTATTGATATTTAAGATCCCATCCTTCATAAACTTCTCCTAATCGCCGCTAATATTTTTTTCTTAGACTCCTCCAACCCTACATCCGTCTTAGCTCCAGCTGCTTTTCTTTAGCACTTCCCTGATAGGCTAAATCAAAAATCTGTGTCTGCATATAAATATAAATAAGGGCAATCACCGTCATAAAAGACATTAATTTAATCCACCCCTTAAAACTCATGAGACCCTTTCAATAACTCTTAATTTAGCGCTACGGGAGCGCGCATTCACCTGACATTCCGCCTGTGTGGGCTCCAGCGGCTTTTTTGTCAGAATCTGTCCACGTCCATCTTCAGCTAAAGCTTTAAACGTCTGCTTTACAATACGATCTTCCAGCGAATGAAAAGCAATGACACACATCCTGCCTTGAGGATTTAATGCTTCAAACCAATGGGTTAAAGCGTCTTTTAAATATTCCAATTCTTGATTCACAACTATTCGCAAGGCTTGAAATGTTCTTGTCGCTGGATGAATTCGTCCACGCTGATAGCTGGCCGGCAAAGATCTTAAAACAATCTTGGCTAATTGACCTGTGGTCAATATCCGCTCTTCCGCTCTTCGCCATACAATCGCCTTCGCAATACGCCTGGCTAAACGATCCTCACCATACTCTTCAATAATTCTGACTAACTCTTCTTCTTTAAGCGTATTGACCAAATCCGCTGCGGTTAAACCCTTTGATTGATCCATGCGCATATCCAATGGACCATCTTTGAGAAAACTAAACCCACGAGTCTCGTCGTCCAACTGAAAGCTGGATATCCCTAGATCCAGCAACACCCCATCAACAGCTTTGATTTTAACCTCAGCTAAGAAGCGTTCCACATCCCCAAACGACCCTTCTAACAAATCAACCCTCAAAGAACAAGACGCCAAACGCTTCTTAGCTTCGGTTAAAGAAGTTTTATCCTTATCAATCCCAATCAAGTGCCCTTGAGAGCCTAAGGCTTCTGCTATCAAAATGGAATGCCCCGCTAACCCTAAGGTGCCATCCACGACAACAGAACCCGGTCTAACTCTCAGCCAATGCATCACCTCCTGCGGCATGACTGAAATATGCGCCCTCTGATCCAAAGAAACCTCTTCCATCACTTCAATATTAGAAACAAACAACGACTGGAGACACTACTGGTTCGACTACGCTCACCATTAACCATCTAAATTCATTAAATTCTCGGCTGTCTTCTCAAAATCGACGCTGGTCTTAGCATAGAAATCTTTCCAGTTTTGGGTATGCCAAATTTCGATTCGATTAGAAACGCCAATCACAACAGCATCTTTCTTGATGCCGGCAAATTCTTTCAAATATTCCGGAAGAACAAATCGACCCTGCTTATCCGGAGTTACTTCCACAGCCCCCGAGAAAAACATACGATTAAAATGGCGCGATTCCTGCTTGGTAAAAGACAAATTCTTAAATCTCTGCTCTTCCGTACGCCACTGCTGATCAGCGAACATAAAGATGCAACGGTCAAGCCCCCGAGTCACAAAGAACTTTTCAATGCCCTGCTCTTTCGACACTTCACGAAACCGCGAAGGCAGAATCAAACGGCCCTTATTATCAATCCCATGGTTATATTCACCATAAAACATCTAAAAACCTCTGATAATGTCCATTTTTCAAGTAAAGATAGAGAATTCAGCGACTCAAGATGGCTTTAATCCTATTTCACACCACTTTACTCCACCTTGCCCCACTTAATGGAAGTATAGACAAACACGTTGGCAATGTCAATAAACAAAATGTTTAAATATCAAATATTGAAATAGATTAAAATGGGATAGATTTTTTATGAAGATTTGAAACAAATAGTGGGCAGCCTACTCCACTTTGAGGAAGTGGCGAATGAGAGACTCATCCTTTTGAATTTGTGAAACGAGGTCTTCTTTAGAGGTAAAGATTTGTTCATCACGGGTCTTCTTGATGAACTCGACTAGAATTTCTTGCCCATAAATATTACGTTTGAAATTAAAAATATGAACTTCCAAATGAATCTTAGAATTTTTCTCTTTGAAAGATGGACGTACCCCCAAGTTAG
>JADFYF010000183.1 GCA_015233165.1 Candidatus Omnitrophota bacterium | reverse complement strand
TCCACCATCTAAACATTGTAGAATAATAAGAATGTGGATTCCCGTTTACGCGAGAATGACAGAATAAATGACGTAATTACGATAAGTTATTGTCATTTCTGCGAAAGCAGGAATCCAATCATTTGTTAGATTATCATACATGAAGATGTTTCTGATAGTTCAAGAATGTCGTGGGAATGATGTCAATTTTCTTATGTGCTGAGCCAAGTTAACAGGCATTTTCTTTTTTTAGATGGCGGATTTAGGGAAAGGTATAATCTTTACAATAGTCCGAAGTGTTTAAGCGCTTCCCTGAGGCCGGGATTGTCCACGGCAGCTTCTTTAACGGCTTTTTCAAGCAATTCGGCCCGTTCTTCAATTTCTTTGGTTTTTCGTATGGCAGGGGCAAGTGCTGTCCGCCTGTCCCATAATACAAATCCAATTAAAATCCCCATGCCGCTAAAGAGTACTCCAAATCCTCCTAGCATTATAGCCAATATCTGGTCAAATCGTTTATCGACCTGCTCAAATCGTTTATCGACCTGCTCAAATCGTTTATCGACCTGCTCAAATCGTTTGTCGATCTGCTCAAATCGTTTATTAATATCGGCCTTCATATCGTCAATTCGCTGGTTTGTGGCCTTAAGCCCATCTTCAAGCTTGGTTTCGACTTTGATAAGACGATCTCTGTCGGACTGTGTGAAGGATGAATCTGCCGCAGCAGGAACTGTTGATATACAACACATTATGAATAAGAGCATAAATAAACTTTTCATGCTTAATTATAACATAAATAATTACATAGGATGGGAAACAGGGTAAATTTGATCGTACGCAGGCGATATTTGCCGTTTTGTCTGACATCCGCAAGTGAGGGATAACGGCCATTGCGTATTGTTAGCAGCTCTCTCGCCGCAGGAAACCTGTGCGGAGCACGCCAGTTTAAAACTTTCATGAATATAAAGTACATATTCACCCCGGCGCATGAAAATTATATAGAATGTGTCAAGAGATGAGGTTTTAGGCGGTGAGACATTCGGAAAGACTTCAAAAATATGCAGAGAACTAAGGAAGGAAGATTTTATGGGGGTGACATCCCCCATACCCCCCGGGACAGTCCGTTCAGGCATCCTTAAAGAAATACGCAAGACAACTCCCGCCACTATCGAAAATAGAAGTCCGGTTTTCTGACACAACACCAACCGGAAGCGCCTCATTGCAAGCCGGAATGACGAATCAAGCGCCTCATCAAGCGCCTGATAAAAATTATTCCTTTAAAATATGATAGGATTTGTATTATAATCACTTTCAGTTGAAAATAAGGCGCTTCGTGAGGCGCATGAGGCGCTTTAAGGCATAAAAACTTAGGCAAATTGGAGAAAATGATGGAATTTGGTAAAATAACGCATTTTTTAACTGGTGTCGCGATACCCGTGTTTTCTTTGAAAACAGAGGATAGCTGCGGTGTCGGTGAATTTCTCGATCTTATAAAGTTCGGTGTATGGTGCAGAAAGGTCGAACTGGACGTCATACAAATATTACCCGTAAACGATACCGGAAATGACACGTCTCCTTACAACGCTCTGAGCGCTTTTGCACTGCACCCGATATACGTCAGCCTTAAAGCGCTTAACGACGGACATCTTGACTGGAATGACGAATTCACCACCGAGATTGAACAAACGGCCGCAAGGATAAACTCCAGCCATAAGGTAAGTTATCAGGAAATAAACGTCTTTAAGTTATCGTTGCTTAAAAAAATCTACGATACCAATATCGACAGGCTGGCGGGCAACGAAGATTTCTCAAGGTATATCGATTCAACGGCATGGCTCAGGGATTACTGCGTCTATCGCGTATTGAAAGACCAAAACTCCCTGCGATCGTGGAAAGACTGGGAAACGTTGAGGAACCCGTCTAAAGAAGACATCGAACTTTTCTGGTCCGGCCACCCAAAGGAAGTAAGATTCTACTCATGGGTACAGTTCGAACTCGAAAAACAGCTCTCCCAGGCAAGCCATACGTTGGCAGACCTTGGACTGAAACTCAAGGGAGACATCCCTATAATGATAAACGAAGACAGCGCCGACGTCTGGGGAGAAAGGCAAAATTTCAACCTTAACCTGAGGGCGGGCGCTCCTCCCGACATGTTTTCCGACAGGGGCCAGAACTGGTATTTCCCATGTTA
>JADFYF010000182.1 GCA_015233165.1 Candidatus Omnitrophota bacterium | reverse complement strand
TTATCATTCTCATGGAAAGAAAATGCCCTCGATCCTCTCCGCTGGATTGGGAGTTTTGGCCGCTGCTAACTTTGCGTTGATGCTCAATCTGCCTGTGCTGGATCCAGGGACCTATGTGTTGAAATTAACAGCCTTGGCATTTTTTGGCGTAGAAGCCTTTGGTGCTTTCGTCTGGAAAATTTCTCAGATGGGCTTATCGTTCTACTACCTCTTTAAACCTGTCAGCAATGCGGGTAAGGCAAGACTGAACACCCTGGTCTTTGGTCAGCATGCCACCTTGATGGCCGCGTCCTTAGGGTTATCGTATTTAATTTACCCTGCCTTTGCCCGATGGTTTATGGCTGGTGCGGATACACGTTTTGCCATGGCTTATTACTCGATGTTTTGGGTGTCTACCGCCCTATTGAATGCGGGGATCTGGACGGGGTTGGTTTATTTAGCGTCTGAATTCAAAGCCAGAAATGGGATCAGAAAGCCTAAGGGTGTGGATGTTCAGAATGTT
The DNA here is from genome assembly GCA_015233165.1 of Candidatus Omnitrophota bacterium. Classification (GTDB taxonomy): domain Bacteria; phylum Omnitrophota; class Gorgyraeia; order Zapsychrales; family Fredricksoniimonadaceae; genus JACQCF01. The sequence continues at coordinate 1,667 of JADFYF010000182.1, read as the reverse complement.
GCGGAAGCCAAAGAGGCCTTGTTAAAGTTTGCCGCCGAGCCTAACGGATATATGGTGATCAATTATGTCGGCTCTCATTTAGGCTTACCTGTTCATAATTTAAAGAACAATCCTGAGGAAATGGCTAAGGCCGTTAAGGCAGCAACGGATCAATTGAAGTTCTTAGTCGATGACGGGGACGATCAGGTGAAGGTCTTGTTAAATACCTTCAGAACCAGTGCAGAAAGACAAGGGATTCCTGTTGAGAAAGATTTGCATCGTTTCATTGATGTTCAGGTGACCCAGTGGATGGAGCTGTTCTATCGTCGGTCTATAGAGAACAAGATGGATTTATGGAACCGTGTTCAATTGTCTAATAAGGTCAGCGCTCAGAATCAATTTGCTCATGACCCAAGCGAAAAGGAAATTTTATTCTATGCGATGAATATTGAACGCCTTTTAAGTTTGATGATGGGAACATCCGTCAAAGGAATTAACACCTATGACTTAGGCGTGAATCTCATGGAAGTCGCCTTGATGGTTAAAGAATTGGGATTGACAGACAAGGTGGCGGTGGCTATCACGATCAATAAGTATCAACATCAACCCGGTACTGTTGAAGAAGATGCTCCCGGTCATCCTAAGGTTTATGAAGCAAAGCCTGAATTATCGTTAATGAACAAGTATTTGGATTTATTCAAAGAAGTCTCCGGCGGCAGTCGCATTGAATTGGCCTATAGCTCGACGGCCAGTGCGACCAAGTCTGGAACAATGAACTCTTTATTAGCCTATCCTGATTTGATGCGCAAGATGACCCATCTGCACGTTTTGGATCGTAATGCCAATGGATTGGAACTTAGAAAATCGATGCAGGATTCCATGAACATGATGGACAATCCTCATGTCGTTATCATGGTGGCTCATCGTAACACCACCAACACCCGTCGCTATATCGGAGAAATGAATCGTCTGGTGGAATCTGGTCAGGGTGCTGGATTGCAGGGCTTCGTCGATATGATGGCGACCGGTTGGCAGAATCGCATGGGTGTGTACAGCTATCGCTCCTTGCTGGCGTTAAGTAATCCTCATTTCTGGTCCATGCCTGTGACGGAAAAGATGCATCAGATGTTAGAAGAACGTATTAAGAATGATCCTCAGCTTAAGCAGTATTACATTTTATGGAAGTATTTTGGGATGCAGGGATTCATGCCTAATGCGATCTTCATCAGCGAAGACTGGGCTTCGGCCATTCAGCACGCCAGCATGCTCATTTCGTTAGGCATTGAAGCGGAATTTGCTTTAAGTGAGTCTTTGAACCATAAACGTCGTGAAACCTTTAGTCCTATGGAATTAAGCGCTGCGCCTCCTCGTTGGGTGGGTGGACGAGGTCAGGTGGATTATAGTGAAAGAATGCAGAGCATCAATCAGTTAGGCGCTGAGTCCTACATGATGCGGGAAGCAACACGAAATACAGGCCGCACCTATACTGCCTTGGCCTTAGGATATTTCTTTATTGCCAACACCCTGATTTCAACAGTCTTTGATTACAATCCCTTTAGTTTGGTGGATTTGTCCTTGTTATTTGCCGCTACGAATGTGAATCAGATTATGCGATTGTTAGGATACAAGGCGACCAAGGATGATTCCGGCTGGTTCTTTGGGACGGCACGATCTCTCAATGGTTTGTT
>JADFYF010000181.1 GCA_015233165.1 Candidatus Omnitrophota bacterium | reverse complement strand
GGTTCAAGCTTCTATGATCTGACATTTAACGGCATAAGCGGCGACTGGACCTTGCAGGATCCTGCGACTGTCTCCGATGTGCTGACTATCACCAACGGAAATTTTAGTGCAGGCACAACGACGCTGACTCTTTCAGGTGCAACAGGAACACCCTTTGTCAACAACGCTACCTTTACCTCTGCGACATCAACGGCCCACCGATGGCGGTGACGCATACTCAGAATTTGCTTGGTAATACCGGTTTTGATTTTGCAGATGTGGTTTGGCTTGGTTCAAATAACAATTCAAACAATTGGTCCGATCCCAATAATTGGGACGGAGGATTTACCCCCGGCATTGGGGATTATGTATTGTTAACGGAAAATTTGTCATCCCCGAATGACGTAACATTGTCACCCCCGAATGCTTCTGTCGGGGGTCCAGGGGTGGCGCAAGTTCTAGGTGCCCGACAAATACATTCGGGCACGACAAGTGTTGTTGACCCCGCCTTCTTGGGCGCCATCGCCGGTTTAAAGATAGACCCTTCATATTCAGGTTCCCTGGTTTTCGGGCGTAGCCTTTTCTTAGTAGGTAATCGTTCTTCCTATTTAAGTGGTCATTTCGTATCATCCCCCCTACCTAACCCTCCCCACGAGGGGGAGGGAATTAGCATTTCTTCTGTATCCGATATTATTATCAACGGCGAATTAACTACCGAAGGCAACACGACCTTTGCATCGAATAAAGATATCCTCGTCAATGCTAACATCACCACCATTAATGGAAATTTGAATTTATTGGCCGAGGGTTCATTCCAACAGAAATCAGGAACAACCATTACAACCGTGGGCAATGGGGATATCACGATCCAATCCTCGGGTGAGGGGACGATTGGGAATATTGTTTCGGCGGGGAATTTAATTTTGATTTCCCCTCCCCTGGTGGGAGGGGTAAGGGGAGGGGGCGTATTTTTTGATGTCTCCAATACCCCCCTCCCTAACCCTCCCCACGATGGGGGAGGGAATCAAATTGTTTCCGTTGGTCAATCGCTCATCATTGGAGCCGGAGTCACCTTAAACGCCAACGACGCTCTATTTTTGATCGGCCAAGATTGGATTAATGAGGGAATCTTTAGTCCTCAGACATCCACCGTCATTCTAACCGGGCCCTTAGACAGCATTGTGTCGGGGGATAATACGTTTTATAATTTTGTGGTTTCACATGATTCCCCCGCCCTAACCCTGCCTACCGGCAGGCAGGCCTCCAACACGATGGTGGAGGGAACCCCTGTGAATTCCCCCACCAACAAAACAGGCACTGTCTATTTCGACCCACAATTTATTCTCACCATCGTCAACAATTTAATCCTTAAAGGGTCCTATGGGCATTTGTTAGAGTTAAAATCTCTGACACCCGGGGAGCAGTGGAAGCTTAATGTATTAGGTCAGGCGAACCTGTCCTACTTATTTGTCGGCGACAGCATCAGTGTGCGCGGACCACCGTTGAAAACACAATACAGCAGCACCTTTGGTCATCTGACCAATTGGGACACCGATCCTTATTGGACGGGTGCCGGAAGCGACAGCAATTGGAGCACTGCAGCAAATTGGGATACTGGAACCACCCCCACCCCCTTTGACGATGTCACCTTCGACGGAACCAATCACGGCGTCAATAACGCCAACCCTCAAAAAGATTCAATAATGGATCAGAGTTTCACGGTTCATGCGTTGACGATCAATGGATATACAGGAACACTTAGCTTAGCCGGTAATCTTAATATTACTCAAGATTTTATTTTAGCCAGTGGCATCTTTAACGCCTTTTCCTCTCCCCTAACCCCTCCCACAGGGGGAGGGCAAGGGAGGGGGAATACTGTAACTATTGGTGGAAATTGGACCCATTCCGGGGGAATCTTTAACGCAGGAAATTCAACGGTGATTTTTAATGATCCAACCCAGACGTCAAATATTTTAGGGGATAATACGTTTTATAATTTGGTTATTAACAACACATTGTCGGCTACAACACTGAAAAATAGCGAGTCCTGGATTCCCGTCTTCGCGGGAATGACAAGTACGAAAACTATTCTTTTCGACGCCGGTAAAACCCAGACCATTGTAAACAATTTTACAGTTCAAGGGGCGTATGGCCAGGAGGTCAGACTTCTGTCCTCTATCTTCAAAACGCCATGGATGATTAATCCTCAGGGTTTGGTGGATATTAATGCGG
>JADFYF010000180.1 GCA_015233165.1 Candidatus Omnitrophota bacterium | reverse complement strand
CAATTTGTTCAAGGAATAGGCGAATTCCTAGAGTACAAACAAAACACATCTGTTAATCATTCGGTTAAGGTTATGGCTTTCCAGCCATCCTTAATATGTTTTCATTCGTTTTATTTCCCTGGTTGGCTGAAGATTCACCTGAGATGAAATACCTTCACGAACGCCGCAAGGCTTTGGGTGGCTATTTACCAAATAGAAGCACAAAAACCACTCCTCTGGTCACGCCGGAAGAATCCTTATTTGAAGAATTTTATAAAGGCACGGAAGGTCGTTCTGTTTCAACAACCATGGCCTACGTTCGCATCGTATCCAAGCTTCTTCGTGATGAAAAGGTTGGTAAACTGATTGTTCCTATCATTCCCGACGAAGCCCGCACCTTTGGTATGGAAGGTTTGTTCCGCCAGGTTGGTATCTACGCTCATGCCGGTCAACTTTATGAACCTGTGGATGCGGATAGCCTCATGTATTACAAAGATGAGATTATCGAGTTTTTCGCGGGAGGCCATGGTTAAGGCGCCTAAGGATTCGGGTTCATCCGATTCCCCATCACCCATGTAAACCCAAACCTTATGGTCATCTTTTTCTTTAAGACCCCGGTCTTCCAAATAACGATTAAAACGGGCTTGATAAATCCCCATAATAGGGCCTAAACCCATCGAAACGGTGGGGAATTGCCAAAAATTGGGCATTAACCAAGGGTGAGGATAGGAAGATAAACCACCACCCGAGGCTAATTCACGGCGAAAATTGGTTAAATGCTCCTCTGTTAAACGACCTTCTAAGAAAGCGCGAGAGTAGATACCTGGGGAGGCATGTCCCTGAAAATAGACCAAATCACCACTAAAAGTGGTTGGACTTGCCTTATAAAAGTGGTTAAAACCCACCTCATAGAGTGTTGCAGAGGAGGCAAAGGTGGAAATGTGACCACCAATACCATCTTCATTCTTATTGGCGCGGATAACCATAGCCATGGCGTTCCAACGGACAATACTTTTAATTCTTCGTTCTAAGTCGCGATTTCCTGGAAAGGAGGCTTGTTTATCTTTGGAGATGGTATTGATATAGGGGGTATTTAAAGTAAAGGGAAGGGTGACGCCTGATTCCTGGGCTCGAATTTGTAATTGGGATAGCAGATATTGAACGCGTTCGGGTGAGCCATGAGATAGGACGTAATCTAAGGAGGCTAACCATTCTTTTAGTTCAATCTCGTCTATAACGGGATTCTTTTTTACATTTGCTTCGTCGCTCATATGGAACCTTCCATGTTTTTTTAGTTTTTAGTGTGGCGTATTTTAGTATGCTTCAGATGTGTTGGCAAGTTTCTTCTTCGCCCAAGTGCTTTCGCCTTGGGCTTCGAAGGAACTCTTTTAAGCGCACGCATTCCTTCGAAGCTCGAACACGAAAGCCTGCCTACCGGCAGGCAGGTATTCGAGCGTAGAAGAATGCCCGAGGAGAGACTCGAACTCTCAAGGCTTTCGCCATACGCTTCTGAGACGTACGCGTATACCAATTCCGCCACCCGGGCAATAAAGATTTCCAAGTATATCGGGATTCATTTTATCTGTCAATTGGCATTATATATATACAGCAGGTATACTTTCTTCATTATGCGAAGAATGGTATCTATCTTTATTCTCCTGAATTTTCTTTTAGGACAAACGGGTGCTAATTTGGTTTTTGCCCAAAACCTTACCTTGCCTACTCCTGGAGTAATGATTCATCTAAGCTCTGAATTTAATCCGCCGATTTTAAGAGGAATTAAGGTTCATCCAGAGCATCCATTTCGTTTTGAATTCGTCCTGGACCAAGGGGACAGGACGTCCTTGGAAGCCAAACGCGAAAGCAATTTGGCGAAGGAGGATTACCTCAAAACCGAATCCACCAAATTAATCAAATATTTTCTCGCCTCCTTAACCACACCAGAAAAAGACCTCTGGGTCAACCTATCTCCCTACGAAAAAGACAGAATCGTCCCCGATGCGTTTGGCCAAACCGAAATGGGTCGAGACCTGTTGGCACAGGATTATATCCTCAAGCAAATCACAGCTTCGTTGATTTATCCTGAGGATGAGGTGGGAAAGAAATTTTGGAAGAGGATTTATGAAGAGGCGGCTAAGAAGTATGGAACAACAAATATTCCCGTCAACACCTTCAATAAGGTCTGGATAGTTCCCCAAAAAGCTGTTGTCTATGAGAATGCAAAGGCTCAGACGG
>JADFYF010000017.1 GCA_015233165.1 Candidatus Omnitrophota bacterium | reverse complement strand
AACTATTCCTCGTAACCAGTTTGTAGTGGTGACGGGTTTAAGTGGTTCAGGGAAGTCCTCGCTGGCCTTTGATACGATCTATGCTGAGGGGCAGCGTCGTTATGTGGAAAGTCTATCCGCCTATGCCCGTCAGTTTTTGGATCAGATTCAAAAGCCTCAGGTGGAGCATATTGAAGGACTATCGCCGACGATTTCTATTGAACAAAAAACAACCAGCCGTAATCCTCGTTCTACCGTGGCTACTCAGACGGAAATTTATGATTATCTTCGACTGTTGTATGCCCGTATCGGTCAGCCGTATTGTTATTCCTGCGGCAAGAAAATTGAACAGCAGACTGCTCAGCAGGTCGTGGATCAGATTCTAAGTCTTCCTGAAGGGACAAAGATTAATATTCTTTCTCCCCTGGTTCGGGGGCGTAAGGGGGAGTATCGCAACATTCAAGCCGAGGTGGTCAAATCTGGTTTTGCTCGTCTGCGCGTCGATGGAAAGATTTATGATGTGGAGGCAGACATTAAGATGGATAAGTATAAGATTCACCATATTGAGGTCGTGGTGGATCGTCTGACGGTGCGTGCGGATATTCGTAAACGTTTATCGGATTCCGTAGAGACAGCGTTGAAGGTGGGTGAAGGTATTCTTATCGTCGATTTCAATGCTCAAAGGCCGGATCAAACCTTTAGTGAGAAGTATGCGTGTATCGATTGCGGAATATCGCTGAGTGAAATTGAACCTCGTATCTTTTCTTTTAACTCTCCGTATGGCGCTTGTGTGGAATGTAATGGTCTTGGCACTAAGATGGAGATCGACCCTGAGGCGTTGGTGCCTGATGCCAGTAAACCCTGGACGACGGCTATTGTTCCCTGGAAAAAGGGGCAGGGTGGATACATGATGTATTATCGGGCTGTCCTGCGTGAGATGGCCAATATTCATGACGTGGACGTTCGATTGCCTTTTAGCGAGCTGGATAAGAAGTTTAAACATATGATTTTTTATGGGTCTGACGACGAGATTTGGAACCGTCCTTTTGAAGGGGTTGTGAAATACCTGGAACGATTATTCCGAGAAACGGACAGCGATTGGCTTAAAGAAGAGATTTCGTCCTATATGTCGGTATCTTCCTGCCCTGTGTGCGAAGGTCGTCGTCTGAAAAAGGAATCCTTGGCGGTTAAAATTGCGGATAGCAGTATTGCGGATGTGACAGAGCTTTCGATTAAAGACGCTAAAGTTTTTTTCAATGGTCTTAAGCTTTCTAAGGATAAACAGACTATTAGCGCCGAGATCCTTAAAGAGATCAATCGTCGTCTGGATTTCTGTATCAATGTGGGCCTTGAGTATTTGACCTTAGATCGACGCAGTTCAACCCTTTCAGGCGGGGAAGCCGAACGGATTCGTCTGGCCACCCAGGTTGGTTCTGGTCTGGTGGGTGTGATCTATGTGTTAGATGAGCCAAGCATTGGTCTTCACCAGAAGGATAATGACAGATTGCTGTCCACCTTGCATGCGCTAAGAGATTTAGGAAACACCCTGATTGTCGTCGAGCACGATGAGGATACTATCCGTCGGGCTGATTATGTGATTGATTTAGGTCCAGGAGCCGGGGAGCATGGCGGTCATGTGATGTATGCGGGGGATGTGAAGGGGTTGATTGCGTCTAACAATTCGCTGACGAGCCAATATCTTAACGGGTCTTTTAAGGTCCATACGCCCAAACAACGCAGGGATATTGTGAATGCGAAATTCTTAAAGATTGTAGGAGCCAAGGAACATAATCTTAAAAATGTGGATGTGTCGATTCCTTTAGGCACCTTTGTCTGTATTACCGGAGTTTCAGGTTCAGGGAAGTCGACTCTCGTCGAAGATGTGCTGCATAAGGCCTTGAATCAGAAACTGCATGGTTCCAAGGAGAAGCCCGGGGCGCATAAGAAGATAGAGGGATTGCAGCATATCGATAAGGTGATCGTCGTGGATCAGTCTCCGATTGGCCGAACACCGCGTTCTAATCCTGCGACCTACACAGGTATGTTTTCGGATATCAGGGATTTGTTTAGTCAGATGCCTGAATCGAAGATGAGAGGGTATAAACCCGGACGTTTTAGTTTTAATGTTAAAGGTGGACGCTGTGAGGCTTGTTCAGGGGATGGAATCAAGAAGATTGAGATGCACTTCTTGCCGGATGTTTATGTGGAATGCGAAGTGTGTCATGGGAGGCGATTCACGGATCAGACCCTGGAGGTGGAATTTAAAGGAAAGAATATTGCTGACGTCCTGAATTTGTCTGTGGAGGAGGCGATTGCTGTTTTTGATAATATTCCCCGGATTAAGGTGATTCTAGACACCTTAAATGATGTGGGTTTAGGTTATATTCGTTTGGGGCAATCAGCGACCACACTCTCCGGTGGTGAGGCTCAGCGTGTTAAGTTAGCCAGTGAGTTGTGCAAACCGGCGACAGGAAAGACATTTTATATTCTCGATGAGCCGACAACAGGGTTGCATTTTGCCGATGTGGATAAACTGTTGAAGGTTCTTCAGAGAATCGTCGACAGAGGTAATACGGCACTTGTCATTGAGCATAACCTAGACGTGATTAAGTCGGCGGATTACATCATTGATTTAGGTCCTGATGGAGGAGATAAGGGTGGTGACATTGTTTTTAGTGGATCTGTGGAAGACATCATCAAACATCCTTCGTCGCATACAGGTCAATATTTAAAAGAATTCTTAAAACTACGGAAATAATCTTATGTCAAAGTGGATACTGGTGGTCTTGTTTGTGTTAGGGTCTTTCTCGTCTTATCCGGTCTATGCTCAGAGTCAGCAGGAGGAGCTTTATGCGGCGGCTGTCCGGGCTTTTGACGACGGATTTTATGATGTCTCGACCCGTTATCTGGAACAATTCCTGGCGGAATCCTCCTCTCATCCTAAGGCGCTACAGGTTAAATTCCTTTTGGGCCAATGCTATTTCTTTAAGAATCGTTTCGAAGATTCTTTGAATGTGTTTAAGAGTTTAGACGGTGTTTACGATAATAAAGAACTGTTGCTGTACTGGTTGGGAGAGGTCTATTTAAAGATTCCTGATTACGATCAGGCTCAGAAACAGTATCAAAAGCTGATTACCACCTATCCTGATTCAGCCTATCTTCCCCAGGCCTACTATTCTTTAGGGTGGTCTTATTTTGATCGCAAACGATATGAGGAGGCCAAGGACGCCTTTCAAAGATTGGTCACGAGCTTTCCCAAGCATCAGCTGAGTGAAGATGCCTTTTTAAAAATAGGGCAATGTTTTTATGATATGGGGGATTACCGAAAGGCTTTAAAGGCCTTTGTGAGATATCTCTCCTCCTATCCGCAATCGTCTAATCAGTTCGAGGTCTACCTGAATCTGGCAGATACGTATTACTACATGGAAGATTATGAAAATGCCCGAAATTATTATGATAAAACCTTGAAGTCGACAAATTCAAAGCAGGTGTTGACAGCCTATATCGGAAAAATATGGAGCTGTTTAAAGCTTAAGGATTTTGATGAAGCTCAAAAGGCTTTAAAAGAGGCCCGGGAGTTTAGCGCGCTTAATAAGTTGCCCGAGGATGATTTATTATTAGTTAAAGCCAATATCTTTGTTGAAAAAGGTGACCTAGCAACAGCTGTTGAAGTGTTTGATGAGTTAATCAAGAACTTCCCTCGAGGACAGCACTATTATGAGGCTCATCTGGGACGAGCCAACGCCAATTTTATGTTAAAGAAATATGAAGAGGTGTTAGGGGATTATAGTTTTATCGTGGATCGTTCAGGGGATGAGGAATTAACGCTTAAGGCCAATTTGGGTTTGGCTTGGACCTATGCCAGACTTAATAGTCTTTCGCAGGCTCAGGCGCGTTTTCAAAGTGTTATTGACAGCACAGATAAGGTGGATGTTAAGGCGATGGCCTTAGTTCAAATGGCGGATGTCATGACTGACGCTGGTAAGGCGGATGAAGCGGCGGCTATTTATGATCAGGTGATTAAAGATTACCCGGAGAGTTCGATGGCGGATTATGTCCAGCACCGTCAGGCGATCGCTTTGTTAAAAGCAGGAAAGGTTCAGGCGGCGGTTGTTCTCTTAGAAAGCCTTAAAAAGAACTTCCCTCAAAGTCATTATTTGGAGGATGTGGATTACTATTTAGGGGTAGCGGCTTTTAAGAATAGCGACTGGAAGGAGGCGGCGGTCAGGATACAAGTTTTCCTGAAGAACATTTCTCATCCGACGGATTTCTTACCTGAAGCCAATTACATCTTGGCCCTATCTTATTTAAATCTGAGACAGGCGGAGGAAGCCTTAAAGATATTTCAGAAGATCCTTCGCCTGTATCCTGATGCCGTCACTGTTGCCAAAAACTCTGATATTGGTATTGCGAAATGTCAATTTGAGTTAGGACAGATTAAGGAGGCGGTGAGGCGTTTTAAATTGATTGCCTATAAGTATCCTAAGTCCGAGGCTGAATATGAGGCCTTGGTGTGGCTGGCCCAATATTATTTGAAGAATTCGGATTATGCTTCGGCCGTCGATTTTTATCAGCAGATTTGTGATCATTTCCAAGACCATGCAGGAATAGGGCAGATTCATTATGAGATGGGACAGGCCTATGAAATCCAGGGCCTTTATGATCAGGCCCTGGCGCAATACAAGCTTATTTCTCAAGAAGATCCCACCCTTTTAGCTAAGGTTAAATTGGCGATGGCTGATATTTTTGCGAAGGAATTAGATGCGCCTAAAGCTGTTGTGGCTTATGAGGCGATTGCGACTTCATCGCCTGAGATGGCGCGTGAATCCTATCTTAAGATCGCCCAGCTTTATCGCAATACCCAGAGTTATGACAAAGAGCTGGAATGTTATCAAAAGGCTTTAACTATGGGCACAGAGAAGGGGGCAATCACGAATGCGGAGCTGCTGTTCTATATCGCCGACACTTATGAAGTGATGGGACGCCTGGATGAATCTATCGGAGGATATCTAAAGATTCCGGCTCAGTATCCTGATCAGATCTCCTGGGTGACGAAGGCGTATCTACGGGTGGCTAAGATATTTGAGGATCGCAAAGATGTGGCTGGTGCTCGCGTGACCTATCAGAAGATTATTCAATTAAATACTGAAGAATCTAAATTTGCCCAGGAGCGTTTAGATTCAATGAACTCTAACGGAGGGACCAAAAAATGATGGTCATTGTTTTTAATTTTTGGCAGTTGATCTTAAAGGGCGGCCCTATGATGTGGCCGATTCTTGTGTTATCCATGGTTGCTTTGGCGGTGGGTATGGAAAGAATAAAGTTCTTATCCTCGGCGGAGACATTAATCAAGGAGCATAAGAGTCATTTAATGCGTTCTTTACGGCACGACGGTATTAAGAAGACATTAACGTTATGTGAATCTTATTCCAGTGCCTTCAGTCGTATGTTTAAGGCAGGCATTCTAAGATTTGGTAATTCCTCCGAGGTCATCAGAACGTCGATGGAAGAGGTCTTGGTTTACGAAATCCATCGTCTTAAAGAACGGATGAGTATTCTTTCTTTTATTATGAATGCCTCTGTCTTAGTCGGTTTATTAGGCACGGTGATAGGTCTGACGGTGGTTTTTCATGCGATTTCAGCTCGTTCCAATGTGCTTAACCCTTTAAGTGTGGGGGAGATGTCGGCGGGTATCTGGCAAGCCTTATTCACGACGATAGCAGGACTTGTGGTGGGGATCTTTAGTTATTCTTTTTACAGTTTTTGTGTCGTCCGTATTAATAATGTCATTGCGGATTTGCAGTTGTCCATGGTTCAGACCCTGCAGGCCTTGGTGCAGTTGGCTGAATTCAATCAGACCGGTAAGGAGTAAGCAGGGTTTATGACAACAAACGAGTTAACTCCGACATCAGAGCCTTTTCACTCCATGCTGGTTGTGGCGGCCATCAATCTATTCCTGTTGATTCTGTTGATATTGATATTCTCCTCGTCGTTATTTAGTCCCGCAGGTTTTGAGATTCTCATGCCGCGGGCTGTGCTGAGTGAAGGATTGCAAAGGGATCAGGCGATTAATATTACGGCAGAGAATGTGCTGTATTTTAATGACAGGGTTGTGACTCTAAATGAGCTTAAAAAAGAACTGGTGAAGATTAACTACAAGAATCAGAATATTTTTATCCGTATTGATCGTCGCTCCTCGATGGGAAGGGTTATGGATGTCTGGGATTTGTGCAGAGACCTAGGTAGTAGTCACGTTCATATGGTTACGGAATAAAAAGTCAGAGTCCGCATGCGATATTTTTTTATTTCTTTTTTGATCCATCTTCTGTTGCTCAGTTTTGTTTGGGTGGGTTTTTCTGTGTCTGCGGGGCGTAGTCAGAATTCTTTTACTTATTTAGGGCATTTGGTTACAGAGACGGGCGAGTCTTTTCAGAAAGAAGCGTTGACTCAACAATCCAGGGTTTCGGACAGGATGTTGTTTGAAGAATCCTCCACGGCTGATTCTTCCCCATGGTTGAAGTTGCGTGAAATGAATAAACCCCGCTAAGGGAAGTGACCATGTTTATCTGGGATTTTAGTGCTGTTTTTGCAATAGGCCTTCTTCTTTCCATAGGATGTATTTTAATCTTATGGATTCGATATTATTTAAAACGCAGTGAGCCTGCCACAGAAGAGGGTGTTGCGGATTATTTCAGGCAATGCAACTATTGTGGTTATGGCTATTTAGATTACTTAAAAAAGAAAACCCCCCGTTGCCCCCGATGTCTGAGTTATCATGATTAAAAAACTTTGAGTCCGTATAATTATTGCTATTTTGTGCAAATATTTATGTCATTTTGTGCATAAAACAATGTTGTTTTGTGCATAAAAGCATGATATGCTTTTCTTCGGGTTAAATTCTTAATCACAGAATCGGAGAATGATTATGAAATATATTGTGCGATGGATGGAAGATAAGATTGCAGAAACTCTTAAGGCTAATCCGGTTGTCGTTTTAACGGGTCCGAGACAGGTGGGAAAAAGTACTTTATTAGAGCAGGCTGGTTTCTTAAGAAGTTGGCGATATTTGACCTTGGATGATCCGGATGTCTTGGAACAAGCTCAAGAAGATCCTAAGGGGTTGCTTTTGGAAGATATCCCTACGATTATTGATGAAGCTCAAAGATGCCCGGAGCTTTTATTAACCGTTAAGTATCTTGTCGACAAGACTAAAAGAAAAAGAAACTTTATTCTCTCTGGTTCAGGGAATGTCTCTTTACGTCAGTCACCTAGAGAAACTTTGGCAGGAAGGGTTAATTATTTACATTTGACTGGTTTTAGCATGAGAGAATTGAGGGGGTTGTCCCCGTATGGGATTTTAAATCAAGTTTGGGAAAATAAGGAGGTCAAGTCTATAGAGGTTAAAACTCAGGTAGAGATGGCTCAGGTTGTTTGGCGTGGTAGTCTGCCTGGAGTTGTATTAGCCTCAAGCGATACAATAGCCTTAGAACGAGGCAGAAGCTATATTGATACCTATATCAGTCGAGACATTCAAGATCTTGTAAAGATTCGGTATCCACAGAATTTTCGTCGATTGATGGAAGTCTTGGCACAAGCCACAGGATGGGAAAGTGTGCAGGAGGAATTATCTAAATCTTGTGGAGAAACCAGAACCAATGTTAGTCGATATATGAGCCTTTTGCAAGATACAAACCTTTTGCATGAAGTAAGGGGGTACGTCTATCAAGGAGAACGGTCATATAAGCAGTCTAAGTTTTATTGGTTTGACTCAGGTGCGGCATGTTTATTAGCGGGAATTACTTCAGGATCGGCTCTTAAGAAGCCCAACATCAGGGGGCGCTATTTTGAGAATTTTATTTTCCAACAGATTTATTCATGGGCATCTTTACAAACGATTATGCCTGAGATTTTGTATTGGAAACCAAGGTCAGGAAGTGTAGAAGTTGATTTTGTGATACGTTCTGCCGGTAAAGCTATTGGTGTAGAAGTGAAATCCTCTGATACAGTGGATTTTAGGGATACAAAGTCGATGAGAGAATTCTTGAGTACTCATCCAGAAGTGACTAAAGGTATTATTGTTTATTCAGGCTGTAGGGTTTACACAGTAGCTACTAATATACACGCTGTTCCTTGGACAATGTTATAGAAGACTTAATCACGATAAAACTTCCCATCCTATTTGAATTTTAAGTCAATTATCCTCGGAAAAGTCCATTAATTAAGGGTGTAAATTTGTCTATATTGTATTGACAACGATGTCCCCCTATAGTCTAATAAAAATTATCTTTTAGTCCTAACATCTCTGAAAAAAATCAAGACATTTATGGCGAACTCTCAAAAAATTGGGCTTTACCTTACTGAAGACAAAATTGTTCTCTCCGAAGTAGACTCTAAAAACCAACAGAAGATCATTTCATCGCCGATTACCTTGTCGGTTATTCCCACCCAAGACGTCCCGTTGAATCCTGATGCGAATGAAGAAATTCATCTTGTCAGCACTTTTCAGAAAATGTTGAGAGAAAACAAGATTGATGAGCCATCGGTCAGTGTTTCTGTGCCGACCAAGGACGTCTTTTTGCGTTCGTTTGTGGTGCCGTGGATGCTGACCAGTGAATTAAACAGCGTCGTATTTTATGAAGCCAAGAAATATGTTCCCTTTGATTTAAAACTTCTGGAATATGTTTATCAATCGATTCCTTTCAAGGAGAATAAACAAAAACGTTTGCGAATCGTTTTCTTCGCTGTTCGCAAACAGATGGTTGCTAAATATGACCGCATTTTTAAGCAGGCCGGATGTAAACCTGTTGTGTATGAACCCTCGTTAGTCAGCTTAGCAAAATGGCTGATATCTAAGAAGCAGTTATCCGCAGATCAAAAGACCGCGGTTGTTTACATTCATGATAACTCTGGACAGATTATTTTTTATGAAAAAGGGATCGCTTTCTTTGTTCGGGAATTTTCTTTGTCGTCGACGGAGACTCCGGAGGAAAAGGATGGCCCGGATACCTTGCGTGCCAGTATCCTGAGGGAAATTAGAAAATCATTTGGATATTATGACCGTCAGTTTTCGCAGGAGAAAATCAAAGAAATTTTGTTGCTGGCTCCGCAGCCAGATTTGGAATTAAATAAGATTTTGACCGAAGAGTTATCCGTCAAGGTGCGAACAGCGGATTCGTCGATTGTTTCAGGGGGACAAAAGATTGAAGGCATGGATGTCCTGTGTGCCTGTGGGGTCGGTGTCAGCAGGGTTCCTTCCAAATTGTCGGCTTTTAACTTTATCAAAGCCAAGTTAAAAGCGCAGCCTGAAGTTTCTATTGGTAAGATTTCCAACATTGATTTAACGCCGTTTTACCAATGGGATCTTGAAGAGTTGATGTATGGCATACAGGCGGCTATTGTTTGTGTTCTTTTGTTGATAGGTATTTTTGTATTTAGCAAGGTTCAGCTTCAAAATATGGAAAAACATGACGCTGAGTTAATGAAAAATCAGGGGGACTTGGCCAGTAAAACAGTGGAAATGCTTGATGCCGATACCCAGCGTAATAAGGGCACGATAGAGTCCTATAAAAAGATCTTAGAGAGCAGAACGCATATCTCCTCCATGATGGTTTTTGTGACGCAGGCGTTACCTGAAGGGGTTTGGTTGGATAATTTGGATTTGAGTAATGATGTGAATAAGATGTCGATTAAAATGAGCGGATATTTTATGGCCAGTGATCAAGGCGAGCAATTTAAACCGGTGTATGACTTTTTATCCGCACTCAAAAAAGACAAACATTTTTTAAGCATGAAATTTAATCTTAACGGCATTCAAAAGAAAAGTATGGGTAGTAAGGATTTACTTTATTTTTCGATTACAGGGTCTTTATAATGGAACAATTCAAACCTAACAGAGCTATTCAGGTTTTTGTGGAGAGAAAGAGTCTTCTTTTGGTCGTTTTGGTCGTCATCCTGTTTGCCATCTGTGCCGTTCAATTGTTTCGGGATTACTCGTCGAAAGTGGCGGCTTATAAAGATAAGTCTAAGCAGAATGTTCTGAAACTCAATTACATATCCGAATATAATAAATCCGCCGATGAGTTAAAAGCTTTTGTATCGTCCTTGCCGACCGTGGTGAGTTCTGATGAAATGGTGAATCAGGTGGCAGACCTTGCCGCTAAGAACGACATTACGATCAATAATATTTCTTCCTCCAAGGAATCCCAACGGACAGATTATTCCTCCTCCTGGAGTATTAATGTTTCTGTTCACGTTAAAAGTTTTCAGAGTTTAGTGTCTTTTTTTTATGCGTTAGAAACATCCAAATATTTATTTAGAATTCAATCGTGGGCTGGAAGCGGGGATCCCAAGTTGGGGACGATTGATTGTGAAGTTAGAATTCTAGCGACCCAGATTAAACTATGATGCCCAAACTCTTAATAACCTTATTGCTGTTTTTGTTGTCCGTCTTGTGTTCAGGGCATGTGTTAGCCCAGGAACAAACCAGGTCTTCTTGGTTTGGGGATATGACGATTAAGCCGGATCAAATGAAGGCCTACTTGCAAAATTTAAGAAACCCTTATTTGTCGCCCATTGTCGATGAGCCTCCTAAGGTGATTGTTCCACCGGTTGTTGTTCCCGAACAAATTGTTTTGCCAAAACCCAGCGAATCCAAGGAGCCTCCTAAGCCTGTGGTTAAACCGACGATTGAATCCTTGCATTTGAAATTAACAGGTGTTGTCTGGGGAGGAGCACTGCCTCAGGCGATTATTAATGATCAGGTTTTTATGGTGGGAGATTATATCGATTTGGATGCTAAGAAGGATTCGGATAGCAAGTCGAATTCTGAGGATCAAGTGAAGGTTGTATCAATTTCTCAAAAGGGAGTGCAAATTTTGTATAAACAGGATAAGATGCTGTTAACTGCAGAGAAATAAATCGATTGCCTGTTATTATTATGTGGAGATCATTATGGTTTTTAGTCGTATCGGATTAATGGTGTGTCTTATGTTTGTGTTTGTGTCTTTGTCGTGGGCAGACACAGAAGACGCGGAAAATCGTTTTATTAATTTTGCCGATGCCTCCGTGACCATATCCATGGACTTTAAAGATGTCTCTTTAAATGATGTATTAAAGATTTTTTCTAGAGAGTCCGGGATGAACTTTATTTCGGCCGGGGATGTTTCAGGTAAAAAACTCACCTTATTCTTGGATCACATTCCGGTGGAAGAGGCGTTGAATAAAATTCTAGATGCCAATGATTTAACGTATGAAACCACCGCGAATAGCAACATTTTTATAGTTAAAGCCAAACCTGTGAATCCAGTGATCACCAAGGTTTATCCTTTAAAATTTGCTTCTGTGAGTAGTTCTAAAGTCACTTCTGCGGGATCTTCTGGTTCATCTGTAGGCTCATCGTCCAGCTCGTCGTCAAGTTCATCGTCTAGCTCATCTTCTTCTGGATCTTCTTCGAGTTCGGGGGGTGGAGGAATTACGGCAGCTATTAAAATGGTTTTATCCAAGGATGGTAAGTTGGAAGAAGATAGTAGAACGAATAGTTTTATAATTACAGATAAGGCGGAGCAGTTTCCATTGATTGAAGAGGCTCTGGCGAAGTTAGATGTGCCGGTTGCTCAAATCTTGATTCAAGTGGAGATTTTAGACGTTTCTAAGGCGACGTCGGATCAAATAGGCATTACGTATAGTACTCCTTTAGGTTATTCCGAGAGTCGGGTGGCTAAGAATAGTGGTACTGCGGGGTGGACCGTTACTCCAGCTCAGACGTTGGCCTCAGGAATGACGGCTACGTTAGACTTCTTAAAATCACAAACGGATACTCGCAGTTTGGCTCGTCCAAGATTGATGACACTCAATAATCAAACAGCGACGATACAGATCACAACGAATGAAGCCATTGGAATCAAAAGTATCACCACAGATACAACCAGTACCATTCCTACGATAACAGCAGAGGCCGAACGCGCCCAAACGGGAGTATCCTTACAAGTGACGCCTCAAGCCAATTTGATAACAGGGGAAATTATGATGTCTGTTACTCCTAAGGTTTCTGAAGCTAAGGAGGGAGGGACGTTTCAGGGCTTTACATTTAAAAATCCTGAAGATAGAACTTCTCAAACGATTTTAAAGGTTAAAAATGGAGACACGATTATTATTGGGGGGCTTTTACGGGATGAGGTTCAGAACGTAACGGATAAGGTGCCATTCTTAGGTGATATGCCTATGATAGGAACTGCTTTTCGTCATCAAAATAAAACGACTCAGCAACGGGAATTGATTGTTTTTATTACGCCGAATATTCTTGATGATAATCTTAAAAAGAGACTGGATACGGAGATTAAAACAGGGATTGACCGGGAAGTCAGCACTCCCAATAGAGGGAATGCAATCAGTGATCAATTAGATTCTGTGGAACAGGGACACTAAACTATGATTCATCAAAGACTCGGTGAAATTCTTATCAAACAAGGGTTGATTACAGAGAATCAATTGCAGCAGGCCCTGGAAGCCAAGAAGTTAAAGAAGGAGCGTATTGGGGAAACCTTCTTTAGGCTTGGAATGATTACGGAAGCGGATTTGGTGTCGGCCTTGGCCATGCAATTGAGAATTCCTTATGCATCTAATCAGGCTGAGCTGATGAAGCCTCGACTGGATCAAGAGCTCGATAAGCTGGTTCCTTTTGAGTTTGCCCGGCGAAATATTATCCTTCCCTTAGTTAAGAATACAGCCTCTTTGACCTGCGCGGTTTTTGATCCTTTAGATTACATCATGCTCGACAATCTCAAACAGCTCACTAATTGTGAATTAAGTTTAGTGATCGCGACGAAAACAGATTTGATTAAAGCGATTGATGATTTTTATGGGATGGTCGGCCGGGACACCATGTTGGATCAGGAAGTTGAAAAGTCTTACGGGACTGAACAATTAGATTTAAAAGAAGACAAGTCCTATGTCAGTTTGGATGCGGAGTTAAGTATTAATCGTTTAGTGGAGAAGGCGGAAGAGGCTCCGGTTATTAAATTGGTAGATCTCATTATCCGTCAGGCGATCGATGAAAAAGCCAGTGATATTCATATTGAGCCGTTTAAAGATAAATTAGAGATCCGTTATCGTATTGACGGTGTTTTGTATCAGATTCCTCCACCCGCCGCGCATTTGCAGTTGGCCTTGGTGTCTCGCGTTAAAATTCTTTCTAGAATGGATATTTCTGAAAAGCGCCTGCCTCAGGATGGGAATATTTCCTGTAAGTTGGAAGATAGAATTGTCGATTTACGCGTCTCGTCGATACCGACGATTTGGGGTGAGAAGGTGGTTATGCGTATTTTAGACAGAGGAACCATGTCCTTAGAGTTAGGCCATTTAGGTTTTGATGCTAAACAATTGACCTTGATCCGTAAATCGTTAGAGGCTAGCTATGGCCTGTTTTTTGTGACAGGTCCCACAGGAAGCGGTAAGTCGACCACGCTGTATGCGGCGCTTAATGAAGTGAAGGATACGACGAAGAATATTTTGACTGTCGAAGATCCCGTGGAATATAAGATTGATGGGATTAATCAGGTGGCGGTTCGGGCCGATATTGGTCTGACCTTTGCGGCAGCGCTGCGAGCCTTCCTGCGTCAGGATCCGGATATCATTCTCGTCGGGGAAGTCCGTGATATGGAAACCGCTCAAATTTGTGTTCGTGCGGCCTTAACAGGTCACATGGTCTTAAGCACGCTTCACACCAATGATGCTCCTTCGGCCATTTCCCGTCTGATCGATATTGGCGTACCTTATTATTTGTTGCCGCCGTCTTTATGTATGGTCATTGGTCAACGCTTGGTGAGAGTGTTGTGTCCGAAATGCAAGGAAGCGTATGAACCCAATGGCTTGACCTTTGGTGACTATAAAATCAAGAGCGATTTGATCTATAGAGCCAAGGGATGCGATGAATGTTCGCATACCGGCTATCGGGGAAGAAAGGTTATTGCTGAGGTTATGGCCATCAGTGATAAGATCAGAGCATTATTAACCAAAAATTCCACGTATGAAGATCTTAGAGATGCCGCTCGCAAGAACGGGATGGAGACTTTATTTGAAGTGGGAATGAGAAGAGTCGAAGAAGGCCTCACCAGTTTAGATGAAATTCTAGGGATTGTCACTATTCCTGAATAAGTAATGTCATCCCCGAATGCTTGTGTCGGGGATCCAGAACACTAGCCAACGTCTAGACCCCCGACAAATACACCTGCCTACCGGCAGGCAGGTTCGGGGGTGACAACTATGAAAATTTAAATTTATGCCAATGTATAATTACAAAGTTCGGGATGCTGCCGGAAATGTCAGGATTGATATGACGGAAGCTTTAAACGAGCTGGTCTTGGTAGAGAAGCTTCAGGAGAAGGGGTATTTTGTTATCAAGGTTGTTGAATCTCTCGACTTAGTTCAATCCGCTCAACAGTATGATTTTAAGAAAGAGCCCACCAAATTTACCCATGACGCGACCAAGCTGGAAGATCTTCTCATTTTTTCCAGACAGTTGGCTACCATGCTGGACTCCGGTGTTCCTCTGATGCGCAGTTTGGATGTTATTGTCAATCAGATCACTAGCAAACAATTGCACGCGGTTCTTCAGAAGGTGCGATCTGATGTGCAATCCGGTAAATCCTTAAGTCAGGCGCTGGGAAAGCATACAACGATTTTTGGACAATTCTGGGTGTGTTTGGTAGAGGTCGGTGAAGCTTCAGGTGCCCTGCCTGTCATTTTGACTAAATTAGCGGTTCATGTGGAAGAAGAAGAGGCCTTTCGTTCAGCCATCTCTACAGCCCTTGTCTATCCCATGATTCTTGCCGTAGCCTCCGTAGGTGCTGTGATCTTTTTTGCTTTGTTTGTAGCCCCTCGATTTGAAGAAATTTTTGCCTCGATGCATGCAGATCTTCCCCTCATGACGAGAATATTGTTGGGAGTATTTAAATTTATTAAGGTTTATTTTGTTTTATTAGCGGCAGGAATAGGTCTTGGGCTTTTTATGGGGATGAATTATATCAAGACTCCTTTAGGAAAATTACAATGGGAGCAATTTATTTTTAATCTTCCTGTCGTCGGAGAAGTGGTGAAGCTGATTTTGATGGAAAGGTTTGCTTCTCAAATGTCTATCTTAGTCGGTTCCGGGGTTCCTATTCTTTTATCCTTGGATATTGTGGCCAGGCTTTTAGACAACAGCAGCTGCTCCTTGCTGGTAGGAAAAATTCATGATGAAGTTCGCGAAGGCAAGGGGTTAGCGGATTCTATGGAGAAGGATTCTTTCTTTCCAGGTATGGCGGTGCAGATGATCAAGGTGGGGGAGGAGACAGGAGAATTATCTAAGATGCTCGAGCATGTGGCTAAATATTATAAGAATAATGTGAATGCCTTTGTGAAGCGTTTTGCCACGATCATTGAACCCTTTATGTTAGTTTTCATGGCCTTTGTTATTGGTGTGATTGTCTTGTCTATATTCTTGCCATTATTTAAGTTAGGTCAAGGTGGACACCATTGAAAACGTTTTCAAAAAAAATGCGTAGGGGATTGACAAGGGGTGAAAAGGCATGGTACTCTTTAGTACGAGGTTAGGGATACTAACCTTAAGGAAGGTCAAAGATTAGGGATACTAATCTTGAAAGTTGAAGTTAAATTATACAGTGATAATAATTAAGGAGAATCAAGATGAAAAAGTTAATGAAGAAAAACAGTGGTTTTACGTTAATTGAAATTATTGTCGTTTTAATTATAGTCGGTGTTTTAGCAGCCGTGGCCTTGCCTAACCTTTTTGGTAACGTTGCTAAAGCAAAAGGTGGTGAAGCGATCGCCTCTATGGGAGCCTTAAAAGCATCGTTAGAAGCTTGCTGTACAAATAAACAAAAATGCGATGCTTGTACTACTTCTACCTTGGGAGCACAAGGTCGATTCTTTTATGAGATAGCTCCTGTAGCTGCTACTAATGGAGCATGCGGTACTTATCTAAACGCAGCTGGATCTACTGGTGGGCCGGCAGGTTATTGTTTAAGGGCATCTTTCGGCAGTGCTGCTGATCCAAACAATAATATTGTTCTTTCAAGAGTAGATACAGCACCAACAGCATCTCCTACTTGTACTGGTTTTGGTACATATGCTGGTATTTGTTAATTAGAAAATAGTGTTTTATTTAAAAGGCAAGACCAAGAATTTTGGTCTTGCCTTTTTTTCTGGCGAAGGAAGGTTTTAGAATGGCCATTAAAAGTCTAAGATTGATTTATGTTTTTTCATTTCTTCTAATTTTAGGACTCCTTGTTTATTGTAATAGTTTTTCTAATAAGTTCTTAATTGATGATTACTCCTTTTTAGATACCCCAATCAAAAGCAGTATGAAATTTATTTCCATGCAATGGAATCCCTACCGTAATGCGCTAAGCGGGATAGAGACTAGCCGTGCAATTAGTCCCTATTATCGACCGTTAGCGCATATTATCCCAACGCTATGTTTCGCGATTTTTGGTAGTTCTTTTTGGCTTTATCATCTGTTTAATTTGTTGTTATATGTAGTTGCCACTTTTTTGATTTTTATTCTTATCCTACGGATTTCTAACAGTCAATTTCTAGCCCTGCTGTCTTCTGCTTTTTATATTCTTCATCCGATCAATGGGATTATTGTGAATTACAGTACCGCCTCTGTCTTTGCTGCCCAGGTGATCTTTATCACAGGGGCAATCCTGCTATTATGGGAGTCTATAAGGAGTCATAACCGGTTGCTGTATTTTTTAAGTTTAATATCATTTGTGCTTTCCTTGTTTTGTCATGAAACATCGGTTGTAACTCCACTTTATATCGGATCTGTTCTTTTTGTGACGGGTGTTTTACGTGGACAAAAGAGATTGTTGTGTTTGGTTCCGTATTTCTTGATTTTGTTTTCTTATTTATTATTCAGGGTGTGTTTTGTAGGCTTTGGAGCTCCTTTTTCGAAGATATTTTTAATGTATCAAATGAATATATTTGAATATATAGCGTCGATGTTTATATCTTTTTCTTGGTATATTAGCCAGTTGTTTTATCCTCACGGTATTGTCATGATATGGGGAATGCCGGTGATGCGTTTGGGTGTTTTTTGGGCCAATGTCGGCATGCTAGCCTTGTGTATTCTTTTCGTGTATTTATTTCTTGTTTCCAAAGGGAATCAAATGGTTCAAATTGCCTTAACATGGATTTGTATTGGTTTTTTGCCCGTTTTCCTGGCGGCGGGTCATAGCCCATTCGATGGTATTTGTATGGAGCCGCATTGGTTGGTATTTCCTGTCCTTGGTTTTTTTATTCTATTTGCCCAATTAGTTTTATCTGTTTATTCACGAATAAATAAATATTTAAGTTTTCTTATCCTGTTAGGCGTGATGGTGTATTGGATTCAAGCATCCTGGGCCTATAATCATTTATGGTCTGATCAGAAAACCTATATGACCTATTGGGCACAAGAGGTTCCTTACATGAGAAAGACGTATGCAGGGCTTGGATATGCTTTTGATGTGGAAGGGAATTATGCTGAGGCCAGAAAGAATTATAATTATTCTATTCAGGAGAATGCTTTTGATGTTACAGCGTTGATTAATTTAGCGAATATTTCCAGAATTCAAGGAGATTTTAAAGGGGCAGAGTTAAATTACAAGAAAGTTCTAAAGACGGATCTTTTTAACGATGAAGTTTATCATAATTTAGGAGATCTGTATTATAGGCTAGGTCGATTTGATGATTCTAAAAAGTATTTTTTAATGGCTATCAGGTTAAATCCATATGAAAAACTAACTTTAGTAGCGATGCTCCGTCTATTTATTCATACAAAAGACGTTCCGAATATTAAAAAATATTCCTCTTCTTATATAGAGATGGAAGATGATTCTTTGACGTTAACAGATTTTGGTTCCATGTTGGCGAAAGAAGGATTTCTAGATAGTGCATTTGATTCTTATGATAAAGCCATCAAAAGGGATCAGAGTAATAAAAGAACTTATAAAGAACTTGGAAAGTTAATGGCCAATGTTGGGAATTTTGAGCAGGCGATTAAGATATGGAAGGTCGGATTACAGATAGATCCTTCGGATAAAGATTTTAAAGATTTTATCCTGAAGGCTCAGGGACTTAAGGGCATAGATTTGGATAAAGCGGGACGGAAGTAGCCACTTAATTAAGAAGGAAATCCTCAGGTTGAAGCCTATCTCAAGAAATAGTATGAATTATTATTCTTTCCTAGATGGTTTACGCGCTATATCGATCTTGTTAGTTATTGGTCATCATCTCAATGTTTCTTTTAATATGAAGATTATTTTGGGATCACTATATGCTTGGGCTTCTGTGCCTATGCGACTTGGATTCCTAGGAGTCGACATTTTTTTTGTCATTAGTGGTTTTCTAATTACTGGATTATTAGTTCAGGAGGATTCTAAGCCCAATATCCCTCGTTTTTATATTCGTCGTTTCTTTAAGATAATACCTTCTTATTTAGCTGTGATATTACTGACGTATTTGGTTTTTGCTTTTATGGGGGAAGCAGATACATCTAAGTATTCCATGATGAATTATCTACTGATGATTCAGAATTATACTCATATTTATGCCCCATTGGGACATCTTTGGTCTATTGCTGTTGAGGAACATTTTTATATTATTTATCCGATTTTTATTTATTTGATTTATTCCATTTCTGATAATAATCCGACGATATTTCGTAGAAATCTGATTAAGGCTATTCTTATTTTGATCTTTCTGGTGATTTTTATTCGGTTTTTTAGTTTTCTTTTTGACCCGCTTCAAGCCCCATGGCCCTGGCAGAAAACTCATGTCCGTTTTGATGCTCTTCTGGCTGGAGGGGTCTTAAAATGTCTTGAACCTGATCTTCCTAAGGATAAATATCGAAGGACTGTATACTCATGGGTCGTGTTGATACCGGCAGGAATCTTTTTAATTTCACTTTTATCTATGTCGTCTTCCTCAATGCAGTATTTGGATTATTGTAAGGCCTACCTGTTAGCTGCGCTTATTATTACAAGTTGTTTGTTGCAACAGAATTTTCTAAACAAACTCCTATCTTTTAAATTTTTACGCTGGATCGGTAGAAATTCATACGGAATATACCTATGGCACTATCCAATTTTGCTTTTTTTTAGAAAGATACCCAATATGGCGTTGGATCGCTGGGAGACTGTTGTGTTATATCTTATTCTTGCTATTGCAGCAGGAGTTCTTAGTACAGCTACTCTAGAGAAGTATTTTCTAAATCTTCGTGAAAGGTTTGATTATGTTTAAAATGTTCTTAAAAATATTTAAATATAAATTCTTTATAGATGCAATGGTTTTCTTAATATTAGGGACTATTCTTTATTGTGTTTACGAACCTGTTCTTAAGGCTCATTATTTATTTCATGATGATTTTTATATTTTTGGTTGGGACCATACAAAATGGCAGGAGCATCCACAATTTGCCATTAGTATTAAGTGTGGGCGCCTTTTTTATGCATTCATGTTTACATTCTTATTTTCATTTGTAAACAACGTTGGAGACGCTAAATTTATCTATGTTTTGGCATTTCTTGCGGTGTTATTTTGTAGTTATCTCATTTATCGTTCTGCTTCAAAAAGTGTTTCTAAGTTTTTAGCCCTTCAAATCAGTCTTTTAATAGTTACCTTGCCTTCATTTCAGCTTTTGGCCTCCTGGGCGACGGCGGCATCACAACTAACAGCCGTATTACTATCTTCCTTAGCTGCTGGACTTGTCGCTAAGACCTATGAACCTCCTAAGACTTTTTCAACTATTGAATTGAAAGCAATGGCAGTTGTATTGGTGTTTATAGCTTTCGGCATACATCAGCAAATAGCTGTGTTTTTCTGGGTTATTGCGACACTTGAATTAATAGCTGTTTATGATACGAAAGGATGGGAAGTCTTTTTTAAGAGGGGCTTTGTGTTTGGCGGGGTTTTTCTAGCAGCACTCGTTCTTTATATACCCTTTATGATTTATTTAAGCCATTTTTTTCCTGGACAATTATTAACAAACTATGACACAAGCCATGTTAACTTTGATTTTCTCTCTCGATTACAATGGTTCATGGAATTTCCGTTGTATCGTAGTTTGAACCTTTGGTTATATCCGACATCGCCCATGATGGCATTGTTTGTTATTGGTCTGCTGTTTCTTTCTGCTTTCACTGTCACTTGGAGAATTTGGCATCAAAACAAAGATTGGAAGGTTATTTTGCCGATTTCTCTGGGTGTTTTTGTTATATTTCTAGGATATTTACCTGTTTTTGTTTCTCATTTTCAATACACTTGTTACAGAAATGCCATCGTCATCACTCCTTTGTTGCTTATTTTTATTATTTGGGGTTTAAAAAGGGAAGGCAGAGTTTTTGGTGCGATTGTTTTAGGTCTGACCATATGGGTTTGTATTCAAACACATTTCACTATAAGCAAGCATATCGTTCAGCCTCGACAGGGAGAGTTTGACTATATTACTGAGAGATTTAAATCATTATCTTCTAATACTATCTACACCATACAGGAGGTAATCCCCAAACCAAAAGAGAGTTATGAAGATGACTATGACATTTTGACATCTTTTTTCTCGTCAGACCGTCCTTTTATTTTGTATGCTGGTTTTAAAAGTTCCGGCCTTCCCATCGAACTTTGGAAGAAGAAGAGGCATTTTCTTTTAGATTTTAGGGATACTTGTACTTATAAAGAAGACTCAAAGAATTCCACAACAAATAACATCGTATTTGATTTAAACAAAGTGATTCTTCCGGATAATCCCTATCATTTTGACTGTCGTTATTAAGTTAGTAAATCATGGACAACGTTCTATTCATGGAGTCATGTATGGTGAGTTGGTTTAAGGTTTTTTGGCTTTTCTTTATTCTGGGGTTATTGGTTTATTTTAACAGCATGAATAATAAGTTCCTGATGGATGATTTTGTGTATTCAAGTCATATTGAGACGAGTCAAACGAAGTTTATTCTTTCACAATGGAATCCTTACCGCGAACAAGCGGGGGGTGTTATGGATAGACAGAGGCATTCTGATGTTTATCGTCCCTTGGCTAAAATAGTATGGGGATTTTGTTATACTACTTTTAAAAATGATTTCTGGCGGTATCATCTTCTAAATTTGTTCTTTTTTGTGTTGGCATCGTCACTGATTTATTTCTGTATTAAGAAGATAACCGGAAATCTAAATCTAGCTTTCTTGACAGGTCTTTTTTATCTTCTTCACCCAATCAACGGATCCGTGGTTAATTATTTTGTTAGTGGTGTGGATGTTCTGGAAGTTATTTGTATTTTGGGCGCGATTTTGTTGCTTTGGAAGTCTTTGGAGAACAAAAACAATCGAGTCTTTTATTTTTTAAGTTTATTTTTTCGTTTTTATCTTTGTTTTGGCATGAAAGCGGGGTGATGACTCCGTTTTATCTTTCCGCTGTTGTGTTGCTATTTCGAGAAGATTTATGTAGAAAGAAAATACTATATCTGTTGCCTTATTTCTTAATTGCCTTTTCTTACCTTGTTTTTAGGTCGCTGTTATTAAACATCAATGAGTCTCTTTCAAAGAATTTATCCCTTTTTCAAATGAATGGGTGGGAACATCTAGCGGGTTTATTTCAGGTGTTTAGCTGGTATATTTCTCGATTATTTTATCCAAAGGGGATTGTACTCCAGTGGGCCACTGAAGTGTTCCATCAAGATATATTTTGGAATAGTTTGGGAGCTGTTTCATTGCTTTTATTTTTTCTTTTGCTTTGTGTGAGATTTTCTAAAGAAAAAGTCTGCCAACTTGCCGTAGTTTGGGCTTTAATTGGTTTTGTTCCTGCTTGTTTGGCGGCTTTTAGAGTTTTGGATAGTGGTGTCTATATCGAACCGCATTGGTTTGCTTTTTCTTCCATAGGATTCTTTATCTTGGCTGCTTATTTCTGTCTTATTATGTTGGATCGCTCGAGAAAGTTCGGATTAATATTCTTATTTATCACAATTTTTGCATGGGGGCGATTGTCTTATGACTATAATCAAATATGGGCGGATCAAAAGACCTATGCTCGTTTTTGGTTTCAAGAAGTCCCTAACTTAGAATCGGTTCATTTTTATTTAGCCAAAGCTTATAAGGATGAAGGCAATTTTAAAGAATCTAGGAAATATTATAGATGGCTGTTAAACGATCATTCTTCAGATTCAGATATATATAATGATATGGGGGGGATGGATGTAGCAGACGGGGATTGGAAAGGAGCAGAGTTGAATTATAGAAAGGTCTTGGACATTAATCCTTTTTCAGCGGAAGCTTATAATAATTTAGGCATTGTTTACATCAATCAGGGCCAACGGGAAAAAGCTAAAGAGTATTTTCTTCAAGCGTTAGTTCATGACCCTCTTATGATTGAGCCCAGGTTAAATCTGGCAAGAACTCTTTTAAAAGATTTTGAATACAAGCAAGCCGCTGATCTGTGCTTTAAGAATTTGGATATTAAGAAAAATGATGCAGGAACATTATTCATGTTAATTGATATATTTATTCGTGAAAAAGACCTTGTAAATATGAAGAAATACGTTTATCAAATGATTAATCATGAAACCGATCCTGTGGTTTTAACAGCACTAGCGGTTAAGATGGGAGAAAATAATTTTATGGATTGTGCTCTTGATAGTTATACAAAAGTCATGCATGTGGCACCGGATTACAAGGATGCTTATTTAAATGCAGGGGTGTTTTTTGCAAAAATGGGTAATTACGATGAAGCTATACATCTCTGGAAGTTCGGATTAAATATAGACCCTTCCGATCAACGTTTTAAGAACCATATCGCCAAAGCTATACAATTGAAGTTGAAATGAGGGAGAATTGGGAGAATTGGGGAATTGGGGACAGCGCCCTATTAAAAATCCAAAAGGCAACATCGAAGTTTGATGTTGTTTTTTTTGTGGGGATGAGCACCTGGCAGGTTAAAAGTTTAGGATTCAACTAATATCGCTTGCACGGATAACGTTAATAGAGTATTCTTTAAACAGATATGATTATTACATTTCTTTCAGAAGCTACGCGAGATATTTATGATGGCTTAGAATCCAAACAGGCGAGGCGAATGCCTCAAACTATTTGGAAGGTGGCTCAGAGAAAATTGGATATGCTTAATGCGGCATATTCTTTGAATGATTTGAAATCACCGCCAGCCAATCGTTTGGAAGTCTTAAAGGGTCATTTGAAAGGCAAATACAGTATTCGTATTAATGATCAGTACCGTCTAGTTTTTGAATTTAGGGATGGGAACGCTTATGAAGTTGAAATAGTTGATTATCATTAGGAGGTGGTTTATGATCCCCAAATATCGTTTACCTGTACATCCAGGAGAAGTTTTGTTAGAGGAATTCATTATTCCTCGTAAAATATCACAGATGGAGTTAGCTCGAAGAATCAAAGTGCCTATTCAGCGGGTGAATACGCTTATCAATGGAAAAAGGGATATGTCTCCAGAAACGGCGATTCTATTGGCTATGTTTTTTAAAACGAGTCCTGAATTTTGGATGAATCTTCAGACCCAAAGAGATTTGGCTATCGCTCAGCATCGTTTGGCTTTAAATTAGTTTAGAGAATTGGGAGAATTGGGGACAGCGCCCTATTAAAAATCCAAAAGGCAACATCGAAGTTTGATGTTGCTTTTTTTGCTGTGAAGGCGTTCAGCAGGTGTTTGGAGAGTTGGATGATCGATAGATAATAGTTATAAATTTTTTAAATGCAAGTACACTTGTATTTACATTTGTAATATGGTATATTCCCATTATGAAAGAACTCCGTTGGAATGAGGAGAAGAGTTTGAAGCTAAAGAAGGAGCGTGGAATTTCCTTTGCTGAAATTGTTGCGGGTAATTTCTTGGGGATTGAGAAGCATCCTGCAAGAGAAAATCAGTGGCTCATGGTCTTTGAGGTGGATGGTTACGGTTGGGTTGTTCCCTATGTTGACGGTGGGGATCATTATTTTATGAAGACGGCGTTTCCAAGTCGTAAACATACGAAACATTATTTGAAAGGAACATAATATGCGTCAAATCAAACTGGATGCTGAAGAGAAAAAGATTATGGCTGCAATTGAGAACAATGAATATGTGCCTGTTGGTGGTAAGGAACTGCGTGATGTGGCAGATGCTATTGCTGCTCGTAAGAAGAATATGACACTGACCATCAGGGTCAACAGTCAAGACATCAATCGCATCAAGAAGTTTTCAAAAGCCAAGGGGATCCCTTACCAAACTTATCTTTCAGAAGTCATCCATCGGGTGGCTGCGACAGTGTAAGAAAAGATAATAGGGAGAATTGGGGACAGCGCCCTATTTACTAGCCCCGTGAAAGACGGGGTATAGGCCTGATAAGAGGAACTGTTAGCTGGACGGCAAGGGTGTCCATCGTGAGGCAGAATCTGAAGGAAGTCGCAGAGGAAAAACGGTAAATCGACGAACATGAATCATAGAGGCGAATGTTTTAGTTGAAGAATCTAATATCTCAATTATAAATTTACATTGCCCCACGGTATTACTTCCCTATAATTCGTTTATATGGATACATCGAAACGTAGAAAATCAAGACGATACGATACTTCTGGAATCATTGAGGCTCAGTTTGAACCAGGGTCTCATGATAGGGTATTAAGAAATTTGTTAGCCATTAAAACAGTCGATAAAATGGATCAGGCAGAAGCCTTGGCTTTGGAGGAATCTCAAGATTTGTTGATAAGAACCTATGATCGGAAGTATCAGTTTACAGCTAAAGATATTTGTCAGATGCACAAGGTTTGGATGGGAAAGATATATGCCTGGGCAGGAGAATATCGCAGGGTTAATCTTTCCAAAGATAATTCTAAATTTGCTACAGCTGAACATATTCCCAATTTGATGCAAGATTTTGAGACAACATTTTTAAACAAGAATACTCCATGTCTTTTTAAGAAAGATGCCATTGCTCAAGCGTTGGCCGAAGTCCATGTTGAATTAGTCTTGATTCATCCATTTAGGGAAGGCAATGGTCGGGTATCTCGTTTATTGGCAATCTTAATGGCTTTGCAAGCAGGATTACCTATTTTAGATTTTAGCGATATCCAGGGAAAAAGACGTGAATCTTACTTTTTGGCCGTTCAAGAAGGGATGAAACGGAACTATAAACCGATGGAAGAAGTTTTTAAGAAGGTTATTGAGACGAGCGTTTCACGCGTGAAGGAACGCTAGATTTTTTTGCTTTTTCGACGATAGCTCTTTTTAAAGAAGGCTTAATGCGCCCAATTTCAACAGCAGTGGAAGATGTCACACTGGCTGCGAGTTGATCAGCATATGATTCAGAGTTCTGTAAGTAAGAATTAGACTCAAAGAGTGTTTCTCGCTTCATATTTATAGTATACCATACAATTTTCTCATTTTGTGTGGAATTTCAGACACCTTTCGTTTGCTTTTGCTGACGATTGCCCATTAAAATTAGGTAAAATTAGGGCTCAGCGCCCTATTAAGAATCCAAAAAGCAACATCGAAGTTTGATGTTGCTTTTTACTTTGGCACGCTCGTCAGGGCACTCTTACTTGAGGGTGCAAGTCCCTTACAGGCCTATAAGAGGAACTGTTAGCTGAACATCGTGAGGTGGAGGTGGAATCTAAAGGAAGTCGCAAACGCTGGCCTAACGAACAGGAATTATATAAAGGTGCACATGCTTTATGTTTACAAATCGCACAGTATTTTATTTTGATAAATTTCTTGGGATTGTTGGTATAATTCAACAATTGAATTCTAATAAGATTACTGTATATCAGTACTAGAGTGTAGGGGCGGTAACTGCTTTGTGAGGCAAAATGAAAAAACAATTTAAAGTACGAAATTCAGATAATCCTTCTACTTCAGACTTGTTTAAGGAAATTCGTGAACTGATTTCGACGGCACGAAAAACAGTTGTTCGCAATATTGACACTGTCCAGCTGCTAACGAGTTTTGAAATTGGTCGCAGAATTATAGAGTATGAGCAAAAAGGAGTTAAGAGGGCGGAGTATGGAAAAGTTTTGATTCAAGAATTAGCAGTTAAATTAACAAGAGAGTTTGGCAATGGTTTTTCTTATACTAATTTGAAATTAATGCGCCAATTTTATTTTACCTATAAAGAACGAATAGGTCAGACACTGTCTGGCCAATTACAAGAATCAAAGCCAAAGAAATCGGTTAGAAAACGGACTATAGTGACTATGCCATTCACATTAAGTTGGTCTCACTACGTATTCCTAATGGGTTTAGATCAGGTAGAGAGAGATTTTTATGAAATTGAATCCGCTGCACAGAAATGGTCATTAAGGGAATTAAAGAGACAATTCAACTCTAGTTTGTATGAAAGGTTAGCGTTAAGCCGTGATAAACAAGGGATAAAGAAATTATCTCAAAAAGGTCAAATTATTGAGAAGCCAAATGATTTGATTAAAAATCCTTCGATGAAGATCATTTTTTTGTAGATTTGGTTTTCTATAATCGTTTACTTGGATGTTATGTTTTAATTGATCTTAAGATTGGTAAATTGACGCATCAAGACCTGGGGCAGATGCAAATGTATGTTAACTATTTTGACCGTTACGTGAGGACTAAGAAGGAGTATCCAACCATTGGGATAATTCTTTGTCGTGAGAATCATGAAGCTATAGTTGAAATCACTCTTCCTAAAGGTGCCAATATTCACGCAAAAGAATATCGTCTTTATTTGCCTTCAAAAGAAGAACTAAAACGTAAACTGCTGGATTGAAGGTTGAGCAGGGAGGTTGTATACCAGCGAGAGGAATGAATAATGAAAACATTAAAACTTGACCAAGAAGAAAAAGAGATATTAGAAGCTTACGAGCGGGGAGAATTAAAGACGGTAAAAGATTTCAAGAAAGAGTCCAAATTAAT
This sequence comes from Candidatus Omnitrophota bacterium, assembly GCA_015233165.1. Classification (GTDB taxonomy): domain Bacteria; phylum Omnitrophota; class Gorgyraeia; order Zapsychrales; family Fredricksoniimonadaceae; genus JACQCF01. The sequence continues at coordinate 7,133 of JADFYF010000017.1, read as the reverse complement.
TCGACAAGCGGCCGTGAATACCTTGCGTAAAGAAGGTATTCCCTACCAGCCCCTTATCGCAAGCATCTTACATAAATTTGTTTCAGGTAGATTAATGACACGTTGAAATCAAGTAAGTCTATAGCGCCCTATTTAGAATCCAAAAGGCAACATCGAAGTTTGATGTTGCTTTTTTACTGTAAATCTACTTGAGACACTCCTTGACTGGCTGGTGTGCAGTGGCCTATACTATCGAATGCAAAGGCGAATAATACATAAGATAAATCTAACACGCCTGCCACTTTTAATAAGTTAGGAGAATTCTATGCCCCCTCAAGCCAATAAGAAAACGGATTGGGTTGTTTCTAAGAAAGAAATGACAAAGGAAGCGTTAAAAAAGTCGTTTCAATTTAATCGTCAATATACCCTTTCTAAAGATCAATATACAGCGACGATGCATGATAATTATCTCGCCCTTTCTTTATCCATCAGAGAACGTCTGATAGAGCGCTGGATTAATACCCAACAGGGTTATCATAAGAAGGATGCCCGCAGAATTTATTACCTCTCGATGGAATTTCTAATCGGAAGATTAATGGGAAATAATATGTATAACTTGGGGATAGAAAAACAATCCAAGGAGGCTCTCGAGGACCTGGATCTGGATATGGACACTGTGCGCGAGCAGGAACTCGACGCTGGTTTAGGTAACGGCGGCTTAGGTCGTCTGGCGGCGTGTTTTCTAGACTCTATGGCTACCCTTGGAATCCCGGCGCATGGGTATGGCATTCGTTATGATTATGGAATATTTAATCAAAAAATAAAAGATGGATTTCAGTTGGAGCTGCCTGATGAATGGCTTCGCTCTGGGAATCCTTGGGAGTTTGCTCGTCCTGAATATACGGTCACAATTAGTTTTTATGGACGAACCCAAATGTATCAAGATCAAAATGGTCAACTTAAGACGAAGTGGATTGAAACAGAGCATGTGTTAGCCGTTCCTTATGATTTTCCAGTTCCTGGTTATAAGAATGATGTGGTGAATACGCTGCGCCTTTGGTCAGCCCGCAGTTCAGAGGAGTTTGATTTCGATTATTTTAAGTCGGGGGATTATGAACAAGCGGTTTATAAAAAAGTCCTTTCAGAGAACATTTCTAAGGTTTTATATCCATCCGATAATATTTCTCGAGGAAGAGAGCTTCGCCTGAAACAAGAATATTTCTTTTCAGCGGCGGCCATCACGGACATTATCAGACGCTTCCATGCAGAGAATCCCAATTTAAAAGACTTGCCTAAGAAGGTTGTGATTCAACTCAATGATACCCACCCGACCATCGCTATTGTCGAACTGATGCGATTATTGGTCGATGAGTATTCCATGGAATGGGCAGAGGCTTGGGGTATTACGCAAAAAGTATTTGCGTATACGAATCACACCTTAATGCCTGAGGCTTTGGAATGTTGGCCTGTTGATTTATTTGAGAATTTACTTCCTCGTCATATGCAGATTATTTATGAAATTAACGCTCAATTCTTAAAAAGAGTCTCTGAATGTTATCCAGGAGATACGGATCGTTTGCGTCGGATGTCTTTGATTGAGGAGGGGTTTCCTAAGAAAATCAAAATGGCCTATTTGGCCATCATTGGTAGTTTTTCTGTGAATGGTGTTTCCCAATTGCACTCAGATCTTCTGAAAGAAAAGTTGTTTAAAGATTTTTATGACCTGTTTCCGGAGAAGTTTAATAATAAAACCAATGGGATCACCCAACGACGCTGGCTTTTAAAAGCCAATACTCGACTATCTTCTTTGATTACCAAGAATATCGGTAATGGATGGGTGACGGATTTAAACCAATTAGAGAAATTAAACGCGCTAAAATCCCAAAAAGCGTTTCGTGATGAATGGTTTGACATTAAGAAACATAACAAAGAAGCCTTGGCGAAATTTATTGATTCCAGTATGAATATCAGCGTGGATCCTCAGTCTATCTTTGACGTCCAGATTAAGCGTATTCATGAATATAAACGTCAGACAATGTTTGCATTTTATATTATTTCTCAATATCTGCTTATTAAAAATAACCCTAAAGCTTTTATTTATCCGCGTACGTTTATCGTCGCTGGTAAGGCGGCTCCCGCGTATTCAATGGCTAAGCTGACGATTAAGTTTATTAATAGTATCGCCGATGTTATTAATCAGGATAAAAGCGTAAGCAGTAAAATTCGTCTGATCTTCCTGGAGAACTATCGTGTTTCTTTGGCAGAAAAGATCTTTCCCGCCAGTGACTTGTCGGAACAAATTTCAACCGCCGGGACGGAAGCCTCGGGAACGGGGAATATGAAATTCATGGTCAATGGAGCTCTAACCATAGGAACGTTAGATGGGGCTAATGTGGAAATGTCCAAGATCGTCGGAGAGGATAATATCTTTATTTTTGGACTGAAAACTCAGGAAGTCGAGGCTTTAAAACAAAAGGGGTATAACCCCAGAGAGTATATTGAGCGTTATCGTATGTTGTGGGAGATTTTAAACCTTATTCAGAGAAATTTCTTTAGCCCCTATAATCCTGGTTTATTTAATCCTATCATCGATTCCATAACTCAATCGGATCCCTATTTAGTTTGCGCGGATTTTGAAAGTTATTGTCAAATGCAAGATAAGGTATCGACGATGTATTTAAACAGGGACGAATGGATTAAGAAATCCATTATTAATGTTTCTAAAAGCGGCTATTTCTCCAGTGACCGTACGATTCGTGAATACGCTAAGGATATCTGGAAGATTCCTGTACAAAGTTGATCTATGACAAAGTCAAAGCATTCCGATATTCAAATGGGTGAGCCAAGTCCCTTGGGAGCCCGTGTACGTGATGACGGAGTCAATTTTGCGTTCTTCAGTCGAAACGCCCGTCGTGTTCGATTGGAATTGTTTGACCGTACCGAGGATTCCAAGGCCTCTAGAGGGATTGATTTTGATCCCCAACTTAACCGTACGGGTGATGTGTGGCATATCTGGATCAAAGGGATTCAACCCTCTCAGCTGTATGCCTATCGCGTCGATGGTCCGTATGACCCCAAGGCAGGACATCGTTTTAATTTCAATAAACTTTTATTAGACCCTTTTGCCACGGCGATCACGAAATGGCCTCATTGGGATTTTGATCAAGCCTTAGGATACAATCCTTCCATACCCGATGGGGATTTTGTGCCATCGACGATTGATAACGCTGGGGCCATGCCCAAATGTGTTATCACACAGGAGTATTTTGATTGGCAGGGGGATCGTCCGCCAGGGCATCCCTGGTCGAGAACAATCATTTATGAAACACACCTTCGTGGCTGTACCATCCATCCGAGTTCTCAGGTAAAACACCCAGGTACGTATAGAGGGTTGATAGAGAAAATTCCTTATTTCAAGGAGCTGGGAGTGACCGCTTTAGAGTTAATGCCTATTCAGGAGTTTAATGAAAGTCAGGTCACCAGTATTCTTGGAAAATCATTGAGAAATTATTGGGGATATGATCCTGTTCTTTTCTTAGCTCCCAAGGCTTCCTACAGTAGTGGGAAGGGACTTGACCAGCCCAAACAGGAATTTAGAGAAATGGTTTTAGCCTTTCACAAGGCTGGAATTGAAATCATTCTCGACGTGGTTTTTAATCATACAGCCGAAACCGACCTGTTAGGCTCAACATTAAATTACAGGGGGATTGATAATACGATTTTTTATTTATTAGAGGATGATCAACGTTTTTATAAAAATTATACGGGTACGGGCAACACCATCAATGCGAATCATCCTGTGGTGCAAGAACATATTTTGAGCGCTTTGCGCTATTGGGTGCAAGAGATGCATGTGGATGGATTTCGCTTTGACCTGGCCTCAATTCTTAGTCGAGACACCAAGGGTTCACTTCAAGAAGATGCTCCTATTCTTAAGACAATTGCCAGGGATACGGTTTTAAAAGATGTCAAGATTATCGCTGAGCCGTGGGATGCCGCCGGGGCATATCAGTTGGGTCATTTTTCAGATCAGCGTTGGGTCGAGTGGAATGATCGATACCGAGACGACATTCGGCGTTTCTGGCGAGGAGATGATGGGATGCTTGGAGCCTTTGCCAATCGTATTTGTGGCAGTGCCGACATCTTTGCCCATTTGGGTAAGGGGCCGCAGAACAGTATCAATTTTATAACCTGCCATGATGGCTTTACGTTAAATGATATGGTGAGCTATCGGAACAAACATAATGAGCTTAACCGACAGAATAATAACGACGGAGCCAATGAGAATTTCAGCGATAATTATGGATTTGAAGGGCAGACAACGGATAAGGCGATCGAGTCTCTTAGAAAGCGTCAGATCAAGAACTTTTTGTTGACCTTGTTTATTTCTCGAGGGGTACCAATGCTCTTGGGCGCGGATGAATTCCGTCGGACACAAAAGGGAAATAATAACGCCTATTGCCAGGACAATGAGACGAGTTGGTATGATTGGAACTGTTTAAAACAACACAGGGAGATTTTTGATTTTACTCGTGGCATGATCGCCCTCCGTCGTGCCCATCCGATTCTCAGTAAGGAGCAGTTTTATACGAATACGGATATCCTTTGGTTTTCTCCTCAAGGGGAATTGCCCAACTGGTCTCATTCCAAGGGTAAACAATTGGCCTGTCTCATTCAGGATACGCAAGAGCTTTCCCTTTTCTTGATGTTCAATGCCTCTAGCGATTCCGTTGATTTTCATTTGCCAACAGCACCCATGACAACACAGTGGTATTTGGCTGTGGATACTTCTTTGGAAGGATCGCAAGATGCGTTTGCTGCGAAGAAGGAATCTCTTTTAGACAATCCACAAACGTATCGTTTAAAACCCCAATCTAGCGCTATTCTTCTAAAAAAGATGGGAAAGATGTAATAAAAGGTTTGAAATATTATTAAGGCTTGTTATAATCAGCCCTTACTATCTGTTACTCTTTTAATAACAAGAGGTTAGGTATGAAGATTGCGTTCTTCTCTTGGGAGGCCGTTCACTCAGTATTTGTAGGGGGGATTGGTGTCCATGTCACCGATCTTGCCTGCGCGTTAGAACGTAAAGGCCACGAAGTTCATGTTTTTACACGCATGGCCCGCCTTGATCATCCGTCCTATGAATGTATTCATGGGGTTCATTACCATCGATGCTCGTTTGTTGGAAATCCTGATTTTATAGAAGAAGTGGCCAATATGTGCCGTTCTTTTGTTGATAGTTTCTTCCAAACGGAAAATCATATTGGACATTTTGATGTGATTCACGGCCATGACTGGTTGACAACCTTAGCCCTGGAATGGATTAATAAGGTTCGTAAGCATCATACTATTTTTACGATTCATTCCACAGAATATGGGCGTTGTGGGAATAATTTCTCTGGAGGAAACTCAGAACGTATTCGACACCTAGAGTGGCTGGGGTCTTACTGCAGTGATCAGGTCATTACCGTATCTAAGGCTCTTAAAGATGAGGCCTGCTGGATGTACAATATCCCTGAGTCCAAGGTGAATGTTATTTATAATGGTGTTAATTGTGCTGATTTCGACGGATGGATCGATCAGGGGGATATCAAACGTCAATACGGCGTTGCGCCGTTAGACCCTATGGTTCTTGTCGTTGGTCGTATCGTTTATCAAAAAGGGCCTGACTTGCTGATCAGCGCAATCCCGGATATTTTGAATCACCATCCTAATACCAAGTTTGTTTTTGCAGGGGATGGAGAAATGCGCTATGAAGTCGAGGCGCAGGCTCGTCATATGGGAGTGAGCCATGCCACGCGTTTCTTAGGCAAGCAAACTTCTTGGCGATTGAAAGATCTTTTTAGAGCAGCGGATTGTGTGTGTGTCCCGAGCCGTAATGAGCCTTTTGGAATTGTTATTTTAGAGGCCTGGAGTGCTGGAAAACCTGTTATCGCGACGACAAATGGCGGCCCCAATGAAATTGTTTGGCATGATGTTAATGGTCTTAAGATTCAAGACAATCCGGCTTCCATCGCCTGGGGCATTAGAACATTATTTGAAGATTTTGATCACGCCCAATGGATGGGACAAAATGGCCGAGTAGCCGTTGAGTCTGTTTTTTCATGGGATGTTATCGCTGATGAGACGGTTCATGTTTATAACTAGGAAATCATTATAAATATGACAAAACATAATTTTGATTCAACAGAGTTGCCTTCGCTTCCATCGAACACCCAGTGTGTTTTGATTGCCCGTGACCCGCATTGGATTTATGCGTATTGGAATTACAAACAGGAAGATCTGGATAACGCTCGTCATCAGCTTCATTTTGCAGGCGAGAATTCTCAACTGGTGTTACGTGTTTATGACGTCACCTTGGTCAATTTTAATGGATCTAATGCCAACCATAGCTGGGATCTTGATGTTGGTTTCTCATCAAAGAATTGGTACGCCCATGTTTGGCAGGATAATGCGACGTATTGTACCGAACTGGGAATTCGATCTTCCGAGAACCATTTTATTCCTCTGACTCGATCCAACATTGTTCACACACCTCCTAAATCCACCTCAAAGAGAGATGATCTTATTTGGAAGGACATCAAAGACCATAAAGAATCTCAGCCGTACATTCAAGAAAGTATTCAAGAAACTTCTGGTTCCAATCTTAAGGGGATGCCGCTAAAAGCAAAACAGAAACAGGTTCAGTCAAATCCAAAGAAAAGAAGGACCTATTCTTTAACAGCTGGGGATATTCGCGCTTATTATAAAAAGCTTTTTTCTGGCTTAAGACCCAATAAATTTAAAACAGGAAAATACAAATTAGCAGGTCCTTCCGTCGAAGAAATTCTTAAAAGAAAACAGTTGGGGCAATCCTATAGCGATATCCTTTGGGAAAAGGCAAGGCCTTTTATCACCATGATGGATGCTTCAAAAGGCGGATTTGGGGGAGCGAGTGAGGGTTTATCTAGTTTTTCGTCTGTAGGTGCCAGTGAGGGACGATTAAATACAAGGGAATTTTTCTTCGAGATTTGGACGGAATTAGTTGTTCATGGCAGGACAGCTCCTGATGCGACGGTGTGGCTCAATCATCACAAGGAAATCAAATTAAATCCCGACGGGACATTTTCTTTACGATATACCCTGCCTGACGGGGACATTCCTCTTAAGTT